>DSCO01000058.1 GCA_011049045.1 Methanomicrobia archaeon
CGTCAAAGTTCCAGCGACGCTTGAGCAGGAGCAATCCGGCGAGTTGATGTGCGAGGACATCGAGCGGTTTATCCGGGATGTCTGCAGGCTCTAATTCGTCAGCGAGCGCGCGGCGACAGATGGCTAACGCCTCCAGCGCGTCGTCCGAATCCTGAACCACGATCGCACCGTGCGCAATACCGCCGATTCGATGCCCGCTGCGCCCGATCCGCTGAAGAAGCCGCGTTACCTGCCGCGGCGAGTTATATTGTATCACAAAATCCAGCCGCCCGATATCAATACCGAGTTCCAGCGAGCTCGTGCAGATGATCCCGAGCAGCTTGCCCTCCTTTATGCCGCGCTCGACCGTGATTCGCGACGGTTTGGAGAGCGAGCCATGATGCACCCCCATGAGAAAGTCCAGGTCCCAGACACGGAACCTGCTCCCGAGGATCTCGGTGATCGAGCGTGTATTGGTGAAGATCAGCGTAGATTCATGCGCTTCTACGAGCGCCCGCATCAATCGCAATCGAGCGGCAACGTCAGGATAGGTATAGAGCTCCTTTGACAGCTCGTAATCTGCCGCATCGGCTTTCGGATAGTGTACCGTCACCTGTATCGAGCGCGCGACGGAGACATTGATGATCTCACAGTCGCGCTCAGCACCCACGAGGAACTTCGCCACGCGTTCCGGCGAGCCGATGGTAGCTGATAAGCCAATGAGCTGGAAGTCACCCTCCTTCAGGTAGCGGAGTCGCTCCAGGGCAAGAGCCAGTTGCGAGCCGCGTTTGTCGATCGCGAGCTCGTGCACCTCGTCCACGATCACCCAGCGGACCGCGGTCAGATGCTGCCGCATAAGCCTGCCCGGTAAGATCGCCTGTAACGTCTCCGGCGTGGTGATCAGGATGTCGGGCGGGACGATTGCCTGGGCTTCTCGCTCCCGTGTCGGGGTATCGCCATGGCGCATCCCCAGGCGTAGATCAAGCCGCTGGCACCACCACTGCAGTCGCTCGAGCATGTCGCGATTCAGCGCCTTGAGCGGCGTAATGTACAGGAGCTTGATGCCCGGCTCGCGCGTTCGCGTCAGAAGCGCATCAAGCACCGGCAACAAGGCCGATTCGGTCTTGCCCGTTGCCGTCGGCGCGATCAATAAGACGTTCTTCCCCGCGATGATCAGGGGTATCGCCCTCCGTTGCGGCTCGGTGGGGTGCGTGAAGCCCTTCTCGCGGATAGCCCGCTGGAGGGGGCTTGAGAACGCTTGAAACACCTCAGATGGCATTGCTCGTTACTAACTACCGTACCGGCTGTGATCAGTTAGTACTGGGAGCTGCGAGCAGAAAAAGCGCAAACGGCTACGTGAACGTAGTACTGCACGGGGACGCAAAAGCTAATATGGAGAGAAGACAACGGATATTCAGGCTCCCTTTATTTCAGGTGGACATGAGCAGCTTATTTCATCTCCGGAGGGGCGTCATACCGGCCTGCGACGTACGGGATCTGCGAGCGCTGCGGAAGCTCGTTGAGGCTACCTGCGATCTCGAGGGCATTGTGGGCTACAAGATCGGCGCGCTCCTCGGCTTGACCTACGGGCTCCCGCGGCTGGTTGCGGCTATCGAGGAGTATACGGACTTGCCGGTCATCTACGACCATCAAAAGGCGGGCACGGATATTCCGGAGCTGGGCGAGCTCTTCGCGGCCGTCTGCGCAGATGCAGGCGTAAAAGGTGTCATTATCTTCCCGCAGGCGGGTCCGGCGACCGAGGCCGCATTCATCGATGCGCTCTTCGCAGCGCGGCTTGTGCCACTGGTGGGGGGAGAGATGACGCATCCCCGCTATTTAACGACCGATGGGGGCTTTCTGAGCGCGGACGCACCTGATGCGATGTACACGCTCGCTGCGGATCGCGGCGTGACACACTTCATCGTGCCCGGGAACAAGCCCGCGACTATTAACCGCTACCACCATCTGCTGGCTCAACGGGTACCGGAGCCGGCATACAGCATGCCGGGCATTGGACGGCAGGGCGGGGCTATCCGCTCAGCTTTTGCGGCCCTTGAAGGCGCACCCGCATATGCGATCATTGGTGCGAGCATTTACGAACAGGACGATATGGCCGCGGCGGCGCGGAGCTTCTGCGCTGAAGCACTCCAGGATACCGGAACTGCGGGACGATGAGCTGGGAGGACGAGAAAAGGCGCATCGGGGAAGAGCTCGTGCGCGCATTGTATCACCATGGCCTGATCAGAACGTGGTACCGTGATAATCCACCGGGTTGGAGACTCGTCTCCGGGCTGTGGAGCCCGCTGTATATCCAGCTTCGGCCGCTGTCCTCCTATCCCGAGCTGCTCAGGACGGTGGGCAGTGCTTTAGGGCGATTGATCAGGGAAGAATGTACTGACCTCACCCGGGTCATCGGCGTCGCGACCGCGGGCATACCGATCGCGACCGCCATCTCGCTCATGGCGAATGTCCCCGCCTGTTTCACGCGGCGGTTGGAAGGGGTCCGGTCCCTGCAGGAGCTGAACCTGTACCTCAAGGGCTATGGCGAGCATTCGATGATCGAAGGTCTCTTAGAGGAAGGTGATCGTGTGGGGATCGTGGACGATCTCGTAACGAAGTTTGACAGCAAGGTGCTCGCCCTCAAGCAGCTGGAGTTCGAGCTACAGCGCCGCGGCTTGCAGCAGGTGACCTGCCCGGACATCATCGTGGTTCTTGATCGGGAGCAGGGCGCGACCGAACGCGCGAAGGAGTACGGGATCACCGTGCACAGCCTCATTCCCTTCCGGTCACAGGGCATCAACTGGCTCAGGGACGTACTTGCTGATCGTGAATACGAGATCATTTGCGATTACCTGCAGCATCCTGAGCACTATCAGGATCCACGTGTGCACGCAGAGCTCGCAACGCTCATAGCAGAGCAGTAAGTAGCTCTTCAGCTCAGCTCAGCTCAGCTCAGCTCAGAGCCGGGGATTCTGCGGGCAGGACAGCGCCGGCTCGCCCGATAGCCAGTACGCGCAGTGTTGACAGTGGTCACAGGCCGTGATCTGGTCGAGCTGTCCGTTTTTCGACTTGTTCACGAGCTGCGGATCGGCCACCTGCGCTCTGCCTATCGCCACGAGGTCTGCTTGTTCCACTTCGAGTATCTGCTGCGCGAGCGCCAGGCAGCGAATGTTGCCCGCGCAGATGACCGGAACATCAACGACCGCCTTTATCGCGGCCGCGAGCGGAACGTGCACAGCCTCACCCAGCTCTTTCCCGGGCACCATGTGCTCCATGCTCGCATAGGTGCCCGCGGCAACGCTGATTACGTCCGGGCCCGCATCCACGAGCATCGGAGCGATCTTTCTCGTCTCCTCGAGCCTCAGCCCGCCCTCAACGAACTCAACAGCGCTGATACGGCAGCTCAGCGGCAGACCACCGACCGCAGCACGTACGCTCGCGATCACTTCGCGCACGAATCTTACCCGGTTTGCCAGGCTCCCGCCATACTCGTCCGATCGCTTATTCGAGTATGCCGAGAGGAATCCGCCGAGCAGATAGCCAAAGGCCGCGTGGATCTCTATCAGATCCGCGCCCGCTCGTTTCGCTCTGACCGCGGCACGCGCGAAATCATCCTCAATACGCAGGATCTCCGCAACGGTCAGCTCCCGCGGACGCTCCTGCATCACGGGACAGGGAATGGCGGAGGCCGCAACGAGCGGCTGCTTGGTAATGGCTGAGCGAGTCTGTCGCCCGAAATGGATAAGCTGCGCGGCCGCCAGCGAGCCGGTCGCTTTGATCGCGGCAAAGAGCTCGGCACAACTCGCCTCGTGCTCCCCGGTCGTCAATCGGAGCATGTTCGTCGCGCCCGCGCCATCAGGCGAAACGGCGGTACAGCCGACCATGGTGAGTCCCGTTCCGCCCCGGGCAATCTCGCGATAGAACCGCAGGAGACGATCGGTAACGAGACCGTCTGTTGTGGCGTAATTGGTTTGAACGGCCGGAAAGACAATTCGATTGGGAAGTGTCACACCGCCGACGGTCGGCGGTTGGAAGACCGCATCGAACAGGGTGCTCACCCCTCCTCACCACTCCATGAGCATCGCACGTAGCATATGGTTGTACGGAAAGAGATCGATCCGATCACTGGAATAGGTATCCCATTACCTCTCATTCGTCAAATTGCTGATCAGGGACGTTTTGAGTATAACTACGACAAATACCTGCTTCCTATTTATACTTATAACCTCATGGTGACTAGGGATACCACAGGAGTTCTAGCTATACGATGCCCGCGTCCGCCCTTCAGGCACTCATGAGGATCGCCCATACCAATCTGCAGCAGCCGCTCACGCAGATCCTGGAAGAGATACTCGCTCAGGTGGTGCGGCATATCGGGGGGCATTCAGGCTCAGTCATGCTCATCAACGAAAAGACCGGCGAGCTTGAGATGGTCGCAACCTTCGGGCTTCCTGAGGATTACATCGATCGGATTTACGCTCGCCATGTCCCGATCACCTGCAGCCCCTCCGGGTTCGTCCTGGAGACGGGTGAGTGCTACATCGTGCCGAATATCTTCCACGAGCCACGGGATAGATGGTGGGCTGACCTGGGCAAGGAGTTCGGATTCGCAGCACAGCTCTTCATGCCGATGAAGTACGAAGGCAAGCTCATCGGCCTCCTGAATGTCTACATGCCCGAGCCGCACGACTACGCGGAGAGCGAGATCTCGTTCGTGAGCCTCGCAGCGAGCCATGCGGCTACCGTGATCGAAAACGCGCGCTTGTACGGGGAGCTCGTGAAGAAGACTGCCGCCCTGGAACAAGAGATCCAGGAGCGCGAGGGGCTTGAGCACGCGCTGCGCGAGCAGAAAGAGCGCCAGGAGCGGATCTTCGCGGTCTCACCCATTGGTATCGGGATCATTGAGATCGAAGGACCTGCCCTGGAGGAGCGCAAACTCGGCTGGACGAACGACGCGATGCTGCGCATCTTCGGCTTCGATCCTAACGAAGATGAGTACAAATCGTACCTCGGACTAAGTTCCGAGAACATATACGCCTCGCGAGCGGAATTTGAACGCGTTTCACGACTGTTTCAGCATGAGTTAAGCCAGGGCAAGATAGCGCAAACCGATGCGAAATTTAAACGTAAAGATGGCTCGCTCTTCGATGGTTATGTACAACTCAGCGCTTTTGATCCTTCCGATTTCCGAAAGGGTGCTGTCGCCACCGTCTCGGATATGTCATGGCGGAAGCAGGCGGAGGAGCGATTACGGCAGAACGAGGAGACTGCACGCGCGCTCTTGAACGCCTCTCTCGATGCCGCGTTGTTGCAGGGCCGTGATGGGAAACTACTGGCTTTGAATGAACGACTGGCACAGCGGTTTGGAAAAAGCGTCGATGAGCTTATCGGCACCTGCGTGTACGACCTCTTCCCGCCCGAGTTTGCACGGGCCAGAAGGGCCGCGGTTGACCGGGTTATCAGCACGAAGCAGCCGTATCGTTTTGAAGACGAGCGCGCGGGCAGGATTTACGACGCCAACATATATCCTTGCTTCGATGTGGACGGTACGGTTATCCGCATCGCGATCTTCTCGCGTGACATCACGGAGCAGAAGCGCGCGGAGCAAGCGCTGCAGTTCTCGGAGAAGATGTACCGGACGCTCTTCGAGAGCACCGGCGCCGCGCTGCTGGTCATCGAGGATGATATGACGATCTCGCACCTCAACGAGGAGATGGTCAGCCTCCTGGGCTATCAGAAAGCGGAGATCGAGGGGAAGGTGAAGTGGCCAGAATTGGTGGCGGACGCTGATCGGGAGCAGATGATGGCGTATCACCGTCTGCGACGAACAGCGCATCCAGAGGGCGCACCCACGAGTTACGAATTCCAGTTTATCCACAAAAATGGTGAACTTCGCGATGCGACCCTGGTGGTGGGCATGATTCCGGGCACGAACCGGAGCGTGGTCTCAATTCGCGACATTACCCGGCAGAAGCGCACCGAACAGGAACTCCAGCAGTCTGAGGCGCTCTACCGAACTATTTTCGAAGCCACTCGTGCACCAACGGTCATTCTCGAAGAGGATGGCACCTTCGCGCTCACGAACTGGGAAGGGGTGAAGATCTCCGGCTATAGCAGTAAAGCGGATCTGGAAGGCAAGCGGAAATGGACGGAGTTCATCGCGTCAGCAGACGATCTTGCGAAGATGCGGGAGATCCACCGGTTGCGACGCATCGCGCCTGATACGGCACCGCGGAGCTATGAATTCCTCTTCAAAGACTGCCAGGGCAATCAGAAGAATATCTGCTGCACCGCTGCGGTGATCCCGGGCACGAACCGGAGTGTGGTCTCGTTTATGGATATGACTGAGCGGCGGAAGACGGAAGCTGCGCTGCGCGAGAGCGAGGAGCGGTTCCGCTCGTTCTTTGATGAGCTCCCGCTGGGGATATTCATGATCAACCCGGAGGGAGAGATAATCGCGGCGAATAAGGCTATTTGCCTGTTCATGGGCTATGCTCAGGAGGAACTCCTGGGGCAGCACGTTTCGGCATTATATCATGCCGGTGACGCGGGTACGGATACCGCCGTGTATGCTGCCCTCGATGACGGAGAGCAAGACCGCAGTGTGACGGAAATACGGCTCATCTCTAAGAATGGCGAGGCCCTCTGGGCGCGTCTCCATCTTTCCCGCGTGAAGGACGCGGCAGGGAACGTTAAGCACGCGACCGTACTCTGTGAGGACGTCACGGGCTATAAGAGACTGGCAGAGGCGTTAACCGCAAAGCGGCAGGACGTAGAGAACCTGATGGCTCAGCTCAATCGTGCTGAAACGGCCTTGAGCGAGAGTGAAAAGAAGTACAAGGAAATTACCGAATTCTTACCGGATCTGATCTACAAGTCGATCCTCATCGATTCCTAGCGGTGGGCCGGAACGAGTGAGCCGAGCAGCACGCGAGCAGGCAAGCGGCCCGCGACCGGGATAGATCTAATCTAAACCGAACAAGAGCAGTATCAGCATATACCGCTTCTCAGCTTCCGGGGCAGCGGATTGCGTTCACGCACCGCGGGCATCGTTGATGCGGTCAGAGAGGTGACGAGCTCGGTGCTAAGGACAAAAATCGCACGTTTGTGCTCCTCTTTGCTCCGGTGCACCTCGAATGGCGAGATCCGTAGCTCGTCATATCTCCTGAGCTCAGAGATCAAGCTGTTCTCCTCGCAATATTTCTTGTATTGCGCCAGCAACATATGGATATGAATGTACTCTTCTTTCTTCATCATTCACCGCTCCAGCTGGTGGTAACCGGTCGCGGCAGCGCTTCACCCGACACGAAACGAAACGGCACCGTGAGCATAGCTAAAGTCTGGCAGTATATAAAACCTCCGGCTCTATTTCCGGTGGAGGGCAATATTGTTACGGGTGAGCAATACCGGCGCGGCCGAGGAGCCGCTACCAGGTGGGTTGAGACGGCTTAACTGTGCTGCCCTCTATCTTAGAGTATTAAACATGGAACCCGAGCTCACCGTCCTTGAATCCGCGCGAATTCTCGGCGCACATCCTGAGAGCGTGAAGCGCTGGATTCGCTACGGCGATCTTCAGGCCACCAAACAGGGCCGCCTCTATTATATCAAACGCAGCGATCTCGAATCCTTCCAGCTGCTCCGTGAGGCAGCCCACAAGCTCAGGAAGACCGATCCACGCGCGTTCTGGAGCAGCCCGCAGGGCGAATTCATCGCCAAGGTCGGTGAGCAGCTGGACGGCATTGTAGCTGACCAGCCATTGAGCATACTCGCCCTGGAGCCCGGGGGGGTCTGCTTCGCCGAGTTCCTCGCCCGTTATCGCGCGATAAAGAAAAGCCAGCAACCAGCGATACTCAGCGTGAACGTGCTCGATGAGCGTGTGCTCGAGGAGCAGCTGCGAGCCGCCCGGGAAGAGATCCGCGGCCGGAAACTGCTCATCGTCGATGACGAGTCATGCCACAGCACGCCGTACCGGCTCGTAACGAACCTCTGCTTCCGCCTGGCCGGGTTGTTGGGATTCGAGGACTTCTTCCTCAGAGATCTTGACGAGTACTTTGAGATCATCATCGCGCCGTTCCTCACCGGGCAGGACTTCGATCCCGTCCACACCGCCAAACGGATCCCGCTTGCGGTACATACCGACCATATGGCGATCGCCTCGTTCTTCGTGCGACGCCCGCCGAAGGAGTAAAGTAACTTCATCCTGACCCACACCCTTTGGGGACTCATGGATAGGGTGATCTATAAACGGGTGATCGCGCTCGCCTATCCCGCGATCATCTCCAATCTACTCTTCACCTTCCAGATCATCGCGGATACGATCATGCTCGGCCGATATCCCCCTGCGGACGTGAGCCTGAGCGCCGTTGGCGTCGTCTTCGCACTCTATCATATGTTCTTCCCGCTTACCATGGGCCTGGTCACCGGTTCGATCGCGATCATTGCGCGGCGCTGGGGCGAGCGTGACTATGACGAGGCACAGTGGGTCGCCACCGATACGATGATCACGCTCATCCTCATATCGATTCCGATCGCGCTCTTCGGGCTCCTCATCGGGCCCCACGTGATTTATTACCTTGGCGCACGCGGTGCGGTCATAACAGAGGGCACGAGCTATATCCGTGCGATCTTCTCCTTGTTCCCCTGTGTCGCGCTCGTTAGTACGTACCACGGGATCTTACGCGCGGCGGGCGACACGAAGACACCGATGTACGTTGATCTCGTCGCCAACCTCTACAATGTCCTCATGAACTACACGCTCATCTTCGGCCATTTCGGGTTTCCCGAACTCGGCGTCCTGGGTGCGGGTATCGCAACCGGGACCTCCTATGCCGTTGCGTTTGCCGTCTATCTGGTGCTCCAGCAGCGCAACAAATTGATCATCCATCCGGTTTACCGCAGAACCGTCCCGTACCGACTGGAAACGGTCAAGAAGATGTTCCGGATTGGTATTCCTGCGGGCATTGATATGGCGATGTGGAGCTTTGCAGCCATCATCTTCACCTGGATGATCTTATCGTTTGGCACACTCGGCTATTCCGGATTCCAGATCGGACTCCGAGCCGAGAGCATGGCCTACATGCCTGCGTTCGGCTTCAGCATCGCCGCCACGACACTCGCCGGCCAGTATCTGGGCGCGAAGAAAGAGGACCGGGCGAAGCAGGCGGTGCTCGCATCCACCCACCTCTGCCTGCTCTTTATGGCCATGATCGGGCTCCTTTTCATTCTCCTGCCGGACTACATCGCGATGGTCTTCACCAGCAACCGAGAGGTCACGAGCTGGGCGGCGCTCTATCTCTTCATCATCGGCTTCTCCGAGCCAGCACTGGGTGCGTTCTTCACCATCGCCGGCGGCATGCGCGGTGCGGGCTATACCAAAGTGCCCATGCTCGTCAATTTCGTCAGCCTCATCGGGATCCGCATCTCACTCGCCTATGCGCTTGGGTTCGTACTCGGCTGGGGGCTCTTGGGTATCTGGGTCGGCATGACGATCGAGACCGTTATACGCGCGGCCGTTATCTACGCGGTCTTCCGCAAAGGAACGTGGATGAACGTATCGGTGTAAAAACCTGAGTATCGGTGCGGATCACCGTCTCTGCCGGTAATCCTCGAGCGCCGCCCTGAGCGCATCGAGAGCGATCTCAGGCGTATGCTCTTCGTCCTCAGGCACGCCACCGAGCGCGGATTTGATCGTTTCCGCATCGATCTCCGTGGCCTCTTCTACCGTCTTACCCTTCACCAGCTCCGTCACTGCGCTCCCGAAAGCAATGGTGGGGCCGCGCGCATCAGTGACAAAGGTGCAGTCCGTGATCCTTCCGTCTTCGATGCGGATATAGAGCTGCAGCGTAAAACCTTCCGCAGTGGTGCCCCTCCCCACGCCGTCCGGCCGCTCCAGCTCACCCACGTTCTTCGGATTGAAGGCCGCGTCAACCATCTTCTCACCGAAGAAGCTCCGCTCCTCATCTCTGATGTCCGCTTCCAGCTCATTGACCATCTCGTCGAAGGTCTTGGGTCGTTTTCTCGTCCTCATCTCCTCTTTCCACTACGCATTCGTACTCACCCGGTTCACCGCGTCTCGAAACGCGCTCGCAGTCGCTCCACGCACGCGTCTACGCTCAGCTTGTCCTGTGATCCGGTAATAAAATCACGGAGCGTCACCAGCTCATCGCGCAACTCGTCCGTGCCGATCATCACGGCGAACTGATAGTTCCGTGTGTTAGCGTACTTGAGCTGCGCTTTCAGGCTCCGGTTCATCAGATCGATATGTGTGGGCACGTACTGCCGCAATCGAGCGGCCAGTTCAATGGCCGCACCCATTATCGCGCGGTCGCCAGGCCCAGTCCGTATCGGCACCACGATCACACCGCCCGGTCTCACGCCGTCCGCGGAAACCTCAAAGATCTCCGCCAGGCGGTCGAAGCCGAACGCGAATCCGGTCGACGGGATATCCTCACCGCCAAAGAGCTTGGCGAGCCGATACGAGCCACCACCGCAGACCTGATTCTGCGCACCTAATTTCCCGCCCACTTCGTAGATCTCGAAGACCATACCCGTGTAATAATCCAGCCCACGGGCGATCCCCAGGTTCAACGTGTACGCAACGCCGTAAACCGCAAGCAGTTCCAGGAGCGCTTGCAGCTCCGCTAACGCTGCACTTCCCGCCGCAATGACGCCCCGAGCACGCGCCTCCTGCAACGTGTCCTTTCCTTTCAAAGCGATCAGATACAGAAGATCGTCAATCACCGACTGCTCAACACCCGCGTCACCCATCAACTCGATCACCGCTGCGTGCTCACCCTTGTCGATCAGCCGCATCACACGGTTTATTCGTTCCTCGCTCAGCGGTGTCCTAGCACTCAAAAGCTCCCGAATCAGCCCCACATGGCCCACGTGCAGCTCCGCATGCACGTCTAACGCCGTTAACATGGCAAAAGCGAGCGCAATGAGCTCCGCCTGCGCATCGGGACTGTCCGCGCCGATGATCTCCGTGCCAAACTGCCAGAACTCGCGGAACCGGCCCTTCTGCGGCTCCTCGTACCTGAAGCAGTTCCCGAAATAATACCATTTCGTCGGCTTCGGCGCCATCTTCAGCTCGTTCAGGTACATCCGAATCACCGACGCGGTGATCTCGGGCCGTAACGCCAGATGCCGCCCGCCCTTGTCCGCGAACTCGTACATCTCCTTCAGGATCTCCGGCCCGGACTTCAGCGTGAAGAGCTCCGCACGCTCGAACGTCGGCGTTCTGACTTCCTCATAATCCCAGCGCTCGGCTATCGCACGCATGCGCTCCTCCATGATCCGCCGCTTCCGCATCTCCACCGGTAGAAAATCCCGGGTGCCTCGTGCTCGTTCGATCCGCATCGTGCTCTCGTAACAGACATAAAAAGCGCAGTGCGCAAATAAAATCATGCGCCACGGAGCGTGGATAGAGCACATCCGGGACCCAACCACGGAGTACCCGACGCGGCTATTTAAATAGAGAGGATCAATAACATATTCGGAGGTAGACCATGATGAGAGGAAGATCCTTTGACAGAAAAAGGCAGGGGTATGATCGCCCACCGCGTGAGATGCACACGGTCACGTGCGCAGACTGTGGTAAAGAATGTGAAGTACCCTTCAAGCCCGATGGCACCCGGCCGGTTTACTGTCAGGAATGTTACCAGAAACATCGACCAAAACGCTTTTAGTCGATAGAGGCCTGGTAGGGTAAACGTTTTTCCTCTTGTCGTGACTGGAGGAAAATGTTTTTCTTTTTTCTGTATTTTTTGTTTTCTCGCGTCAGCGGACGCTATACTCCGCGCTGCCACTACTTCGGTCAGGTACGCACGTGGAGGGCACGTGGAGGCGAGTCATGAAGTTCCGGCTGGTCTTTGTGCTGGATCTGCTCGATGGCCAGGTTGTCCACGCCCTGCGGGGGCAGCGTGACCGGTATCGGCCGATAAACTGCTTCAGTTCCCTTGTGCCCTCCTCAGACCCGTTCCAGATACTCCAGGCGCTCAAACCCCGGGAGCTGTATATCGCTGATCTCAACCGACTCACCGGCCGGGGCAATAATCGAACGGTAGTAAAAGCACTGCGAACAAGTGCACCGCACCTCATGCTTGATTACGGGCTGCACGCGCTCACGGAGTTACAGGAGCTCAGTGTTGCTGCACTCGCCGATACCTTTGTGCTCGGAACGGAGACTGCTTCGCTCGATTTCATCGCTGCGGCTGCAAGCAGCGAGATACCCGTGACGGTCAGCGTGGATATCAGCAATAATACGGTCCTGACACGGGATAAGCAGTTGCAAGCAGCGCCACTGGACGTGATCAAGATGCTCAATGACCATGCCCTTGAAGAGCTCATTGTGCTGAACCTGGATCGCGTAGGCGCGAGAAGCGGCATTGATCGCGCGTTCCTCGAAGCCGTGGTGGCCGTCTCCGATCACGCCGTTCTGTGTGGTGGTGGTGTGAGACGGTCTGAAGACCTCGAGGCCCTGCGCGAAATCGGTATTGAGGGCGCACTGGTTGCCACGGCAGTACACGACGGCTCACTACCGGTAGCCGCGCTGCAGGAGCAGGAGCCATGAGCAGGTATAAACCGTTCCAGACGGACGTGCTGAACCTGCTGACACGGGTACCGGAAGGTCGAGTGACGACCTATGGCGAGTTAGCACGCGCCCTGACCGGCTCTGTTCGCGCCGCTCGGGCCGTCGGGCAGGCGGTAGCCCGGAACCCGCAGCCCATTACCATCCCCTGCCATCGCGTGGTGCGCAGCACCGGTGAGGTCGGCGAGTACGGTGGCGGCATGGCGATGAAGATACAGCTGCTGCGCGCTGAGGGCGTTGAGATCGCGGAAGGCCGGGTGGTGGATTTTGAGCATAAGGTCTTCCGGTTCGCTGATGAGCTGGAGGAGCAACTGCGATTCCTCACCGACCGGATGTTCGGCAAGCTCACCACCTGGCTTCGTATCCTCGGCTACGATACCGTTTACGCCGCTGATATTCCCTTCACCAGCCGTGAGAGGAACGACGAGGACCACGCACTTGCCACGGCCGCTGCGCGCGAGGGCAGGATACTGCTCACGCGTGATAAGGAGCTCATCGCGATCGCGATACGGAAAGGAGCGCGCTGCATGCTCATCAAGGCTGACGATGTTCTGGATCAGCTCCAGGAATTGCTCGAGCAGCAGGTCCCCCTGCAGCTCGAGCCTGTTCCGGAGCGGTGTAGCGAATGCAACGCGCGGATACGGCCCGTGGAGGCTCATGAGCTCGCTCTGCTCCGGCACAACAGCTACGTGCCTCAGGACATGATCGGTATCTGGGTGTTCTGGGTCTGCGACCGCTGCGGCAAGATCTACTGGGAAGGGAGCCACTGGCGCGATATGCGCGAGCGGCTGAAGCGCCTGACTGGACGGGACTGAGCGGTACCGGGCAACGGTCGATCCAGAACAGGGTAGCGCGCAGAGCATGCAACCGCCTGACCGAACCGAAGAGTCATGGTTACGGCTGACCGTTCTTAGCGGCGAAAAAGGGCCCGTGTCCGATTTTCACTGCTCGTTCTGGTGCCCCCGACAGAAAAACGACCGCGCAGCTTTTACTGCACCGCTCTATTAGTTCCTGATGGTATGAGCAGGGAGCTTACGACCGAGGAACTCTACGGTATCCAGGAAGAAATCGCGGCACGCGCACTCATTACCGATACGTTCGACCCCGGCGGAATCAGCCTCATCGCCGGCGCCGATCAGGCGTTCTTCCTCGATTCCGCGGGCGAAGAGAAGATCATATCCGCGATCGTCCTTCTTGATTACCCTGATCTGCAGGTTCTCGAGTGTGCATACGCCGTGCTGCCGGTCGAGTTCCCCTATATCCCCGGGCTGCTCGCCTTTCGCGAAGCGCCTGCTCTCATCGCCGCGTTCCGCAAACTCGCCACACGACCTGACCTTCTCGTGATCGACGGCGGTGGCATCAATCATCCCCGGTTCGCGGGCCTGGCCACGCACGTCGGTGTGCTTCTGGACATCCCGACCATCGGCGTGACCAAGAAGCTCCTCTGCGGCTCCGGTGAGCTGCCCACGGTAGAGGGCGATGCGCGCGTCATTCGCTATGAAAACCGTGAGGTCGGGTATTACCTCACGAGTAAAACCGGCTGCCGGCCCATCATTGTCGCGCCCGGGCACAAGATAGCACTTCAGACCGCGCTACAGCTCATGAAAGCCTGTATCCGGAAGCACAAGCTGCCTGAGCCGGTCCGCATCGCGCACCGCTCTGCGAATCACGTGAAACGCACCGGAACGAAACGGAGAGACTGACAGACCGCAAGATTTAAGTATGCGGGCAGGCAATAGCATCTCGGTGTATCTTTATGGTCGAAGAGCTCAGCAAGATCCTCAGTAACGGTTTCGCCACGTGGAAGGCGAATCTTGTTCTGTGCCTCCCGTTCGTCTTCAGTATTATTGTTCTCGGTATCCTGGCCCTGGTAATCATTGGCGGTGCCCTCGTGCTTGCGATTGGCCCGTTCATCCCCGCCATTCTGCCGTATCTGACCGACTCGGGTGAGCTCCCGCCTGAGATCCTGCAGCAGTTATCCGGGCCGCTCATGGCGAGCGCCGGATTACTCCTCGGTGCGATTCTGGTAACCGTGATCCTCATGCTGCTGATCAATTCCTTCTTTAACGCGGGCGCGATCGGCATGGCACGGGTCGCGACGAAGACCGGCCACACCAGCCTTTCGGACATGCTGGACTACGGGCGGCGGAAGTTCCTGAGCTTCTTCGGCGTCTCGGTGCTCATTGCGGCGATCCAGCTTGCAGGGCTCATCTTCCTGATTCCTGGCATTCGATCTTTCGTCTCGAGTGCTGCGAGTTCAGGTACCCCGTTCGATCTCTCGAGCACGGCCGCCGCATGGGCGCTGCTCGGAATCGGCCTGCTACTCCTGCTACTCTATATGCTCATCATCAGCATCGTGCTCACGGTTCCGCCCTATGCGGTGGTCATCAGTGACCTCAGCGCCATTGACGGCCTTAAAACCGGATTCCGGTTCTTTATGGAGCACAAACTCGACGTATTCCTGCTCTGGCTTGTGGTGATCGTGATCGCCGTAGTCGCGAGCATGGTGCTCGGGATGATACCCTCGATTGGCGGGCTGCTGAGCATGGTGGTCTCCGTGGTTATCGTGCAGCCGCTCGTCGCTATCTGGTGGACGCGCCTCTACCTGAGCGGAACCGAACCTGCACCTGTAGACCGTGCCGTGTTTGCGGAGCTAGTCGAGTAAAGAAAGAGACCGGGAAAAAGAGGTGTGTTACGAGGGCGTGTTCGCCTGCTTAGCTCTGCTTAGCTCAGCTGCTTGCTCCGTACGGGCCCCCGCTCTCACTCACCCGAGGTGGCATAGATCTCGTAGGGCAGGATCTTCTTATTCGCCTTCTTCTTGCCCTTCAGTCTGCTCACCAGATCGGCGGCTCGCTCCTTCTTCTCGCGCGTCTTCAGCCGCTCCATAATACTGGTCATCTCTTTTGTCTTCTCGTCGCCGCCGTATTCGGTCTCCTCCACAATCGCCTCGTCATCCTCTTCTAACTCCTCCTCGCCTTCATAATTCGCGGTAATTATCTCTGCGATCATGGCTCGTTTCATGCACCTCTTATGGTGAGCACTGCTACTTACCCATAGAAGCCCGGACTATTTATATTTTCCTTTCCGCGCGTGACGTGAACCGCGGGGAACCGTTAGGGGGTTTACTGCGTCACCTTCTCGGGATACAATCGCTTCGCCGTTGCTAAGATCGCCGTCAGATCCGCGTCTTCTTCCGCTATGACCGGACCGATCTCTTCCGCGTTCAGCATGAAGGGCTCGTCCAGAAGCACCCTCGCCTCCGGCAGCTCGATCGTTGACCAGCTCGCCCTGCGTACCTGCGACCCATATCGCTTCAGGACCGCGGTTTTAAAGTAATCACGCGTCTGCTCCGGCGCATTATCTAACGCGTAGGAGACCCGTTCAGGCAGCGCAGTCCAATCAACGCCCTGCACGGCTCGCTGCGCGAATGCGAGCGAATCGTGGGGATTGAACAGCACGTTGCTCGTCATGCCTCGTTCTTCGCCCAGGTAGAGCAGTGACGTTTCGTCGAGCAGTGCGTACTGGTTACAGATGCCGATGCCCTCCGCGGCTGTTCTCGGATCGTAATTCACGAGCAATGCGAGCTTCGTCACCCAGTCAATACCATCAACGTATTTCTCGAGCCGTCGCGCTTCCAAATCCGCCAGGAGCTCCGCGAAGCACGTGAGCCCGATCTCATCCCACCTGCTCGGGCCGTGCTCCTCCGAATCTTGCAGCCGCTCCACCGCGTCCAGATAGAACTGCAAAACGGCAACCGCGTCGGTTCGCTCACCGCTCTTCAGCGTTATCCGCCACTCGCAGGACGTGGTATCCCGTGCGAGCTGCTTGAAGGTGCTCACGGGATCTTCGAGCTCCGGCGCGCCGGTCAGAAAGCCCTGCTCAAACGCCCGGATCACCAGCGCCTGCATGATGTCGCGGAGGAAGAGCGCATATTCAGAGCGGAGCGCCTCAAAATGGATATCATGGAGCCGCCAGTAGTGATGCGCCGCATGCGGCTGATCGCGTGTATTGAGGATGCCGCGGCTCGTGGTCGTCGCGAGTGAGGACTGCTGCGTGACAAACAGCGCGCGTGGCGAGATCACGAACTTCGCACCACCTTCACCGAACAAGTCGCCGGAGACCATATCGCCACCACCGGTGAAGAGGATTCGTGTCACGAGCCAGGGGATAAGCGCTCGCTCCACCCTGCTCCAGTCGGCGCATGCGGCACGGGTGGTGATACAGTTACCATGGGTGGCGTAGGTCCTGGTGGTTATGGGACGCCGTTTGCCGCGGCGCGCACCCGAGTCGAGTCCCCCGAAGGAATTGGCCACGTTGTTTTTATGAGTCACCACGCGCTCATGCAAGATTATCCCTGCCTCCTGGGAGCCCAGAACCGCGTAGATCTCCGCGGCTTTGTCGTACGCGACCGCGTCAAACGGGTTATTGTACGCGGGTGTCGCGATCTCGAGATGGCCCATATCATTATAGATCCGCGAGCCATTCGTGGCGAACGAAGACCGTATTCGCGCCTCATGCCGCTCCTGCGAGGTCTCCCTGCAGAGATCCCAGGCCACCTCGCGTGCGATCTGCCGCCATTTCAAGCCCTGAATCGCGGTATTCGCCAGCAATGAGGGATTGAGCCGCCCCCGCGCACTCACCGGGTATTCCTGCTCAACACCCCGTATCTTCGTCTCCGTCCCTACCCGCAGCACCTGTCGCTCTCTCCCCTACCGTATTCGCTCGACCTAACTAACCGGCACGCACGCCAGAGGACCGCTCGGTTCGCGCCACGCCGCGATCACTCGTCCTGGTCACTGCGCTCCTCACGATGGATCTCCTCGATCTTATCCTGTATCGAGGCCGCATTCCAGCCGTCAAGGTTATCGAACCGGAAGGTTCGGTTCTGTGCGTACAATAAATAATCCAGATACGGATTGCGCACGATCCGATTTCTGATCTCGCGGGTTATCTCGTCTTCCCAGCCCCGAATATCATCCTCTTCCGCAAGCAACCGTACGAGCACCTGCCGCGAACTCTCTCCTCTGCTCCGCTCGCGGAAAAAGACCACCACCGCACTCGGCATGCGCTCGAGTTCCGGGTAGCGCTCAAAGAGTCGTGCGTACTCCTCGCTGCTCGGCCGGCTCATGTCGATCTTCACTTCCGGCTCGCGGTTGATCGTTATTTTATTCCAGCCCAGGGTGGCATTCTCGAATTCCGCCGCCAGCCGGACCCGTAACTCAGCGCGTGAGTTCTTCGGCGGAAAGAGCAAAGCCTCACCGAGATCCTCCTCGGTCAGCAGCCGCTCCGCTCCGATCGCCTCCGCAACGCACTCGTACAGATCATGGTCGCAGAGATTGGTGAAATCGAACGACGCCGCGATCTCGCGCTCTACCTGCTCGTCCATCGGGTACATGTTCCGGTAATCGAACTTCCCTTTGGGGATCGTGTGGTATTCGAAGCCATCCAGCGCATGCTTGATCGCCCAGCGCTTCATCAACCACTCAACCCGACGATAGACGTAGGGGTCCTCCAGCAAGCCCTGCTCAAACTTGGTGCAGAGTCGTTTGAAGGTGTCCAGGGCGTATTTGTCCCAATAGGACACCTCCCGCTCCTCGAACAACTCCTCGATCGCGGCAAGATAATGGCTCGCGAGGTAATCCGTCGCGGTCTCCGATCGCCCGTTGATCAATTTGACCCGCCACTCGCCCTCCGTATTCTCCGCGAGATCCTTGAAGGTCTGCAGCGGGTTCCACAGTTCCTCGACCTGCGTGATCTTCCCCGACTCGATCGCATCGATGACGTAGGCGGTTATCGCATTACAGAGCAGTCGTGTCACCTCCGAACGGACGCCTTCGCCGGACGTGACGTGCACGCGATAGGTGTCCTTGGTGCCCAGCGGCTCGTCCCGCGTCGAGAGAATCGGCCACTGCGAGGGCGATTCCGTGAGCACGCGGCGAGCAACCATAGCTTTGGGCGAGATGACGTACTGTATGCGATCCTTATCCGCGACGTAGCCGCCCGCGCCGAAGAAGAGCTTCCGAATGATCAGATAGGGTATGAGCAGGTGCTCGCGGCCCACAAATTTCTTGCGCTCCACCAGGTATGACTCATGCGTGCCCCTGCTGTACCGCTTATCGATCTCTACGTTCGCCTTCCAGCACTGGATATACGACGCCAGCCGACTACTCCGCCGCCGGCGCAATTTCTCCTGATACTTCTCGTTCGTGCGCTCCACACCGATCTGCATGTACAGCTCGGCCGCTTTGTCATACCTGAGCACGTCGAACGCGGTGCGGCATTCCGGCGTGGCGATCTCGAGGTGGCCGCCCGTGCAGATGTAAATCCGCGAGCCATTCCGCAGGAAGCCGTCGTTACGCCGCCGTAGCTTCGAACAGACCGCGGAAACACCGTCAAAGAACTGGTAGGTCTCAAGCGCGTGAATAACTTCGTCAACGTGATAGAATCGTGCATACCGGTACAGACCGGGCGAATCAGAACTGAGCCCGATGCGAAATTCATGCTCGAGTCCTTGCCAGCGGCTCAGATCGACTCGCTCCATGGGTCTCTCGGCGCTCAGAAATGCATACCCGTCTCTTCCTCGCGCAACTCTTCAAAGCCGGATGCCAGCATCTCCTCCGCGCGTCGCTGCACGAACTTGTCAAACCCTTCTTTCAGGTGCCGCAAGTCCACGCCGATCTCATCGGTGTTCTTGTAGCGCTTCAGCAGTTCCTTGGCTCGCTCACCCACATCCAGGATCGTTGAAAGACCTTCACGCTCCCACATCTGCTTCAGTGCCGCATCGCCGATCACGCCCTTCTTCATCATGAGCATCGTCCGCTCCTCCAGGGCCTTATCACGCGCATAGCCGAAGATCTGCGCGATGAACCGTCCGGTAATGGTATCCTCGCGCTTGATTCGGCCGATCTCCGTCTCCACGTAGACATCAGCGTACAGGTAGTTGCTCAGCTCTTTTACCAGATAGGCACGAGCGGCCTCCGCGCTTCCCTTTTCCTTTATCAGATACTGGTCAACGGGGACGCGCGCGGCGTAGATGGGCAGAATAAATCGTGTCGCTTCGCGATCGGGCTTCGGGACCTCAATGATCTTATCGAAGCGCGATCGGAAAGCGGAATCAATGAGATGCAGGCGGTTGGTCGCCCCGATAACCGTCAGGTGTGGATGCAGTGCGTAAAAGCCATCGAGGATATCGAGCAGCTGGCCGGTAACGCGTTCAGGCGCACCCGAAGAACCCGCGAACATGCCGCGTTCCTGGGCGAGCGCATCGATCTCGTCAAAGAAGATAACGCCGTAGTCGATCTCGCCCTCAGCCAACTTCTCGTTCGTCGCCTTGAAGACCATTCGCACGTTCCGCTCCGACTCACCCAGCCACATGCTGAAGAGCTCGCCCGCGCCCACCTTCACGAACTCGCAATTGGGCAGTGCCGAGGCCAGCGCCTTCGCACACATCGTCTTCCCGCAGCCGGGCGGGCCGTACATCAGAATCCTGCGCGAGTTCTCCCCGAATTTCGTGTAGTCGTCGGGATTGAGCATAGGGAGTATGATGCTCTTGACCAGTTCCTGCTTCACGCTCGTCAGGCCGCCGATGTCCTTGAAGCTGACGCCCGGGCTCTTCGTGACCTCGTACCGTGAATACTCGCGTGTCCGGTACGTGCGTTTGATATCGAGCGTTCCGGGGAGCAGGCCGACCTTCATGCCTTCCCGTATCGACCCGCGTTCGTCCTCCTTGAGCCGCTTATATATTCTGCCGCGGCCACGGCCCGTGGAGATCTCGGCGATCCAGCCCTCCTCAGCCTCATCCTTACGGAGCTCTTCGATCTCGCCCACCTCTAAATCCACCATGCGATCGAAGACGCTCGTAATGCCTATGGAAAACCCACTGGGGTTACTTTTATCCGGGATTCGGCCGATGAAGACGAACTTACCCGGCTGGAGCTGCTCAAGCTCGCCATCGCTCAGCGGGCCATAGGGCAAGGCCTTCAATGCACCATTCAAATTCACCAGTGCGCCCTCGGGCAGTTGCTCAACCAGAAAACCGCAATCTAAGGGTGGTGATCTCGATTTGGAGACGAGCCGCTCCAGATCTTCCTTATACGCCTCGGTCTCCTCGTATTTACGGCGCAAGCGCCGATATTCGCTCTCCAGCCGCTCATACTCGTATCGGGGGATATAATCCTCCTGTGCCATGGTCTCTATGTGTATCTAGTGCCGGGAATTATAAAAAACCTGTGCCGGCCCCGTACGGTTATATAAAAAACTTAAATATATAGAGGTGTATAGAAAGGTACAGTAATGAAAGCGGAGAAGCGTAAAGTACAACTCACCGGCGGCTCCACCTATACCATCTCACTCCCGATCAAATGGGCTCGTGACGCTGCGGTCAAGCAGGGCGACGAGCTCCTCCTCGTCGAGCAGCCTGACCGTTCGCTGCTCCTGACACCCGTGAGGGCGGGCGACGAGCGCGCACGGTATGCTGAGCTTACCCTCGCGGATACTGAGCAGTTCGAGGACCATTTCAGATATCTCATCGCTTATTACCTCGTGGGCTACGATGTCGTGAAGCTGCTCTCACCGGGCGGGTTCGAGGCTGAGGTGCGCAAACGGATCAAGGAAGAGGTGCGGAAGCGACTCATCGGCATGGAGGTCGTGGGCGAATCCTCGAAAGAGATCGTGCTCAAGAGCTTCTTGAAATATGAGGATTTCACGCTCCGGGATGCCCTTCAGAGCATGTCCCGGATCATCATCGCCATGCTCGAGGATGCGATCTCGGCGCTCGAGCTGGGCGATAAGGACCGTGCACGGGATGTCATTGAGCGCGATAACGAGATTGACCGATTCTACTTGCTCCTGGTACGACAGCTCAAGGCCACGGTCCGTGATCCTGAACTGGCGAAGAAGATCGAGATGAGCGGGCAACGGGACAGCCTCGGCTACCGGATCGTGGTGAAGAACATGGAGCGGATGGGGGATCATGTTGAGCGGATCGCGAAGCACTCGCTGCTGATGAGTGCGCCGGTCGGCGTTGAGCAGATCCGGGAGATCGGCACGAGCACGAAAGTGCTCTTCCTGAAGACCCTGGATTCGTTACGGAAGCGTGACGTGCAGATGGCGAATGAGGCGATCCGTGATGCTAATCAGCTGATCGATCGCGTGAACGAGATAAATGAGCGTACCCTGGCCGAAGAGATGAGTGTGAGCGATAAGATACACGCGTTTGCGATCATCGAGAGCCTGGGCAAGATCGCGAAGTATTGCGAAGATATCGCGGAGATAACGATCAATCTGGGCATTGAAGTTCCCGGCGAGGAGATCCCGTAACGATAGCGCCCGGAACCGCGGTGGGTGAAGATCGATTTGATTTAAAGCGCAGTACCTAATTTATCAGTGACGTACGAGAAGGGGGGGAGACCATGCTTGGACGGTTGAGCAGCTCGCTGAAGGAGACCATACAGAAGATCGCAAAGGCCAAGCGGATCGACAAACAGACGGTTGACGAGCTGGTACGGGACATCCAGCGGGCCTTGATCCAGGCGGATGTGAAGATCGCGCTGGTGAAAGAGCTCTCGGATCGCATCCGTGAGCGGAGTTTGAGTGAGAAGCCGACCCTCAATCCGCGTGAGCACGTGATCAAGGTAGTTTATGAGGAATTGATCACCATTCTGGGCACGGGTGTGGATGTGCCGCTGGGCTCGCAGAAGATCATGATGGTCGGGTTGCACGGCACGGGGAAGACCTCATCGTGCGCGAAACTGGCACGGTATTTCCAGAAGAAGGGCTTGAAGCCCGCCGTGATCTGTGCCGATGTCTACCGGCCCGCAGCATCCGACCAGCTCCGGCAACTCTGCAACTCGATCGGCGTGCCCTTTTATGACGGCGCCAATCTGCCTCCCGGGAGGAGCGTGACGGATATCGTTGCGGCGGGCGTCACCACGTTCGAGAAGTACGATGTCAAGATCATCGATACCGCGGGTCGGCACGCGCTGGAAGCGGAAATGATCGAGGAGATAAAAGAGATCGGTGCGCTGATCGCGCCGGAACATCGCTTCCTCGTCCTGGACGCCGCGATAGGGCAGCAGGCGTCGGTGCAGGCGCACGCATTCGATGCTGCGGTCGGTATCACGGGCATTATCATAACGAAGATGGACGGCACGGCGAAGGGCGGCGGCGCGCTCTCCGCGGTCTCCGAGACGAACTCCGGGGTGGCGTTCATCGGTACCGGCGAGAAGGTGGACGATTTCGAGAAATTCGAGGCTGATCGGTTCATCTCGCGGCTGCTCGGCATGGGCGATATCAAGTCGCTGATCGAGATGGCGGAGGAGAGTCTGACCGAGAAGGAGGTGGATGCAGACCTCCTCAAGGGTAAGTTCACCTTGAACGATCTGTACAAGCAGCTGGAAGCAGTGCGGAAGATGGGACCGTTCAAGAAGATCATGCAGATGATGCCCCTGGGCGGTTTGGGGTTTGATCTCAATGATGAGATGTACCAGATCACGGAGGATAAATTGGGCAAATTCCGGGTGATCATGGATTCGATGACCGAGGACGAGCTGAATGACCCGAAGATTATCGACGGCTCACGGCTGCGCCGCATCGCGCGGGGGGCGGGCACGACCACGGCCGAGGTGAGCTCGCTGCTCAAGTATCACCGCATGATGCAGAAGATGATGAAGCAGTTTGGGAAAGGTGGTCGTGGGAAACTGCCGGCGATGAAGGGGATGCCGCTCGGCAAACTGATGGACATGATGAAATAAGGTTCCGGTCACGCGGTATCAAATCAAATCAAATCAAATCAAATCAACTCAAAGCACGAGCGAGCGTCACACGATCCGCACGTCACCGACTCTAATTCCTTTGCTCCGGGCCACGATCTCGCCAACGATTTGTCCGCCGGTTGTCTGTAGCGCTTCCCGCTTCGCCTGCTCGGGGATCACCACCGCGAAGCCCATGCCCATGTTGAAGGTCTTATACATCTCTTCGGCAGTGATGTCGCCCTGCTCCTGAAGGAACGCGAAGATCTCCTGCGGCTCGAACGGGTTATAGATATCGTAGCCGAGCTCGGTAATTCGGGTCAGCTTGAGGAACCCGCTGCCCGTGATATGGGCCGCGCCATGTACCTCGCAGCGCGCCATCAACTCCAGGACCTCCGTATAGATCCGCGTTGGTATGAGCAGCTCTGCACCGATGCTCCGCTCGGGATTCGGCGGGAACGGATCGGTATAGGCGAATCCCGCGGATTCCACCACCTTCCGGGCGAGCGTCAAGCCGTTGCTGTGGACGCCTGCACTCCTGAGTCCCAGGACGAGGTCGCCCACCTGGATCTGCTCGCCCGTAATTACGCGATCTTTATGCACATAGCCGACACAGGTCCCCGAGAGGTCTAATCCGTTCACCAGTTCCGGCAATATCGCCGTCTCGCCGCTCACGATATAAATGTCCGCGAGTTCCGCACCGGCTTCCAGACCACGGGCCACCGCCACCGCGACCTGCTCATCGGGACGATCGATCGCGAGATAATCAACGAAGGCGAGTGGCGTCGCACCCAGACAGTACAGGTCATTCACGTTCATCGCGACGCAGTCGATCCCGATGGTATCCCACTTCCCCAGCTGCTCTGCGATGAGCACCTTCGAGCCGACCCCATCGGTCGATATCGCGAGGAGGTGGAAGGGATCGAACGGGAGCTCGAAGAGCCCGGCAAAACCCTGTGAGCTGGTCTGCCGCGTGACCACCTCAGAGATCGCTTTGACCACGCTGCGCTCCTTCGTGATATCCACGCCCGCCTTCGCGTACGTCCACCGCATAGCATAGTGAGATTGGTGACGCAGCAGTTAAAGGTTGTCGAGAAGGTGTAGCGGGTACCTGTGGGATGCCGGGAGAAGTAAGACCAGCGTGACGGCGGCACGAGCGCCTGATCGCCGCCCTAGTTCACCGCTGCCTGTATCCGTGCTACCCGCGCCATCGCCGTCGTGCACGCGTCTGCACGTGACCTGCCGACACCAATACCCGTGGCGATGGGCTCGCCCTGGTGCACCGTTCTCCCGCGTGCGGGTATGTCCACGATCCCCGATCCCCCCCCGGTAAGATCCGCGGTGACGAGGCCGTCGCGCGCGGCAAACACGATCATCTTGGCTGCGTATCGTTTCACCGCGATGCGTGCTGGCAGCTCACCCGCCACGGCGCGAACGTGCGCGTCCACCAGGTTCAATCCGGTCGCGAGCTCAACGGTATCCAGACTGCCCTGCACGCGTGGATTCACCTCGATAACGACCGGGCCGTCGTCGGAAAGAACCACGTCCACACCGTTCGAGCCGATCAAGCCCAATTCCGCGGTCAAGTCCTCCGCAAGCTTGCACAC
Source organism: Methanomicrobia archaeon (assembly GCA_011049045.1). Taxonomy (NCBI): domain Archaea; kingdom Methanobacteriati; phylum Methanobacteriota; class Methanomicrobia; species Methanomicrobia archaeon. Next base: position 24,924 of record DSCO01000058.1, read on the forward strand.
CTCCGTCGATCGTGGTGCGGCCATGGGTGTGATATTCCCGCAGTAGACCAGCGGGCCGGGCGCGGACAGCGACTTCATACCTAACAACTGCTCGTTCAGGCAGATCGAGACCGCTTCCTGGTTCGATAAGAGCACCGAGACCGAGGCATGCTGCCCTTTAACGTAGTCCTGATACAGGAAGTCCGGCCGCGCCTTCGCCGATCTGATCAGCTCCTTCTCGGTCTGGCAGAAGAAGTTCGCGGTACCGCCACCGCCCTGAGCAGGCTTGGCCACCACCGGGTAAGCGAGCGGTATCCGCCTCTTCTGAGCGCACAAAGCGGTTATCGCACGACCGCTCACCGTCCGGGGGTGCGGGATACCCAGCTCGTCCAAACACGCGGCCAGCCACACCTTATCCGCAACCACGCGCGTCTTCTCCGGCCTGTTCCCCAGGATCTTTCCACGCGCCGTATCTGAGAGCGAGCGGTAATCAGCGCTCTCGAATCCCGAGCCCATGATCACGCCATCAACGAGTCCCTTCACGTCCTCAAGGATCGTCAGCCCTTTGTGAAGATCATCGGGATCCAGCAGGTAAAAATTGCGCGCACTCCCTCTCGTATCCACATCGCCAAATGCATCGGCTGCGGACATCTCGTAGCCCGCTCGCTGGCCTGAGCAGACAATGTGCCGAACGGAGAATCCGAGTGCGAGGATGGAACGTATCTCCTGCATGAGTTCGCGGCTATCTTCTCCCCCTTCAGTAAGGCAGCAACTTAGTAAGGTAAGGTAAGTATAGTATAGTGCCGCGGAAGAAAAAAAAAAGAACGTCAGGTGCGGTAGACGCACCCCACGGAGAAGGTGCGCTATAAAGATATATCTACCAAGGCACGTACATATACTGTCTAAAACGAACGAGCGAAGTATCTGGTGATTTGCAGATGTCGTATTTTGGTAAAGAGCGGCAAAAGGCGGATTTCCTGGCGCTGGAGCAGGCGATTCTGGCGCTCTGGGACTGCGAGCGGACCTTCGAGCGCAGTGTGAGCCAGCGTGAGGGTTGTGAGCGGTTCGTCTTCCTCGAAGGTCCACCTACGGCGAACGGACTCCCGCATCCCGGCCATATTCTCACCCGCGTTGTGAAAGACCTTATCCTTCGGTATAAGACGATGCGCGGCTACTATGTGCCCCGCAAAGCGGGCTGGGATACGCACGGACTGCCGGTCGAGATCGAGGTGGAGAAGGAGCTGGGTATTCGCACAAAGCCCGAGATCGAGACCTACGGCATCGAGAACTTCAACCGCAAGTGTAAAGATTCTGTATTTAGATATGAGAAGGAATGGGTGAACGCCACGAGACGGGTCGGATTCTGGATCGATATGAACGATCCGTACATCACGTTCCATAAGAGCTATATCGAATCAGTTTGGTGGTCGCTGAAGACGATCTGGGGTAAGGGGCTGCTCTATAAAGGTCATAAGGTCGTGCCCTACTGCCCCCGGTGTGAGACCACGCTCAGCAGCCACGAGGTCGCGCAGGGCTATCGCGACGTGGACGACCCCTCGGTCTTCGTGAAGTTCAAGCTGAAGCGAACGGCAGAGGATGCGAGCCCGATCTTCCTGCTGGCGTGGACGACCACGCCCTGGACGCTCCTCGGGAATATCGCACTCGCCCTGCATCCCGAGCACACATACGCTAAGATCCGGTTGACCGAGGCGGACGAATTCGGACGGCCCGGCGAGTCGGTGTTCATCCTCGCGGAATCGCGCTTGACCGTTATCGAGGAAGACTACGAGGTCCTGGAGCGGTTCCCCGGCGCGCAGTTGGACGGCGAAGAGTACGAGCCGCTCTTTGCGTACGCTACCATCGAAGGGGAGGCGCACAGGGTGATCACCGCGGAGTTCGTCACGCTCGATGAGGGTTCCGGGATCGTGCATATCGCGCCCGCCTTTGGTGAGGTCGATTACGAGGCCTGCAAGGTGCGTGAGCTGGGCTTCACGCAACCGGTGGATAGCGAAGGCCGCTTCACCGACGAGGTGCCGCCCCTTGCGGGCATCTTCGTGAAAGATGCTGATCGCGAGATCATTGAGATGCTGCGTGAGCGCGGGATACTGTACAAAGAGGAGCGCTATGCGCACTCCTATCCCTTCTGCTGGCGCTGCAATTCACCGCTCCTCTATTACGCACGTGAATCATGGTTCATCGGGATGTCACAGCTCCGTGACCACCTGCTGGCGAACAACGAGCAGATCTCCTGGTATCCCGGGCATCTGAAATACGGCCGGTTCGGGAACTTCCTCGAGAACATCGCCGACTGGGCACTGAGTCGAGAGCGGTTCTGGGGCACGCCATTACCGGTCTGGATCTGCACGGCGTGTGGCGCACAGCACTGCGTGGGCAGCCTCAAAGAGGTGCAGGAGCGGGCTGCAATGCCCGTGCCCGACGATATAGATCTCCACCGGCCGTACATTGACGACGTGATCCTGAGGTGCGACGCGTGCGGTGGCGCTATGGAGCGGGTAAAGGACGTGATCGATTGCTGGTACGATTCGGGATCCGCGCCGTTCGCGCAGTGGCATTATCCCTTCGAGACAGAGCGCTTCACCCAGAACTTCCCCGCAAACTTCATCACCGAAGCGATCGATCAGACCCGGGGCTGGTTCTATTCGCTCCTCGGGGTCTCGACCGCGGTCTTTGACCGGCCGCCGTACCACACGGTACTCTCGCTCGGCCACATCCTCGACGCGAAGGGCGTGAAGATGAGCAAGAGCAAGGGTAACGTGGTGGACATCAATGCGCTCTTCAAGACCGAAGCGGCGGACGCGCTGCGCTGGTATCTCGTTACTGCGGGGCCGTTGACCGAGGATATCCGGTTCTCCCCTGAGGCGATCAGGGAGAAGCAGAAGAAGTTCCTGAATACACTCTGGAACTCCTACTTCTTCTTCATCACCTATGCGAACATCGACGCGTTCCATCCCGCCGGGAAGAGCATCCCGGTCGAGCAGCGGAACCCCCTGGATCGCTGGCTCATCTCGCGGCTCAACACGGTCACTCAGGAGGTCATTACGGCGCTCGAGCGCTATGAACTGCACGTGGCCGCGCGTAAGCTCGAGGAGTTCGTCTCGGACGAGCTGAGCAACTGGTACATACGACGCTCACGGCGCCGGTTCTGGATCGCGGAGGAGAACAGAGATAAGGATTGCGCGTATCTCACGCTCTATGAGGTGCTCGTCGCGCTCTGCAAACTGCTCGCTCCCTTCGTCCCGTTCCTCACCGAGCATATCTATCAGAATCTCGTACGTGGTATCTCCGGCGATGGAAAAGAGAGCGTCCATCTCTGCGATTATCCCTGCCCCGAAGAAGCGCTCATTGATACCGAGTTGGAATCCGCGATGCGGCTGATCTCAGACCTCGTTGAGGCCGGTCGGCGAGCACGGTCGGATGCGGGTATCAAGATCCGCCAGCCCTTGCGCGAGCTGGTGATCACGTGCAGTGCAGACCAGCGCGCAACGTGCGAGGAGCTGATCGCGGTGCTGGAGGACGAGGTGAACGTCCGTGACGTGCGCTTCGAGGCGGCTTCGAAAGCGGTTGCAGAGCGCCTTGCCAGCGCGCGTGAGAAGTACCGCGCGGTCGAGCTGGGTGCCGGGCTCTGCCTGTACCTGGACTGCAGCCCGGACCGGACGCTGATCGAAGAAGGTCTGGTACGTGACATCGTGCGACGTGCGCAGGGTATGCGGAAGGATCTTGATCTGGACTATACCGAGCGGATAGCGCTGACCTACGCGGGTGACGCTGAGGTCAGGGATGCGATCCATAACTTCGCCGAGTATATTTGCACGGAGACGCTGGCCGAGACGCTGGAGGAAGGGCCGCCCGCGAGTCCCGAAGACGAACGCGTGTACGGGAAGACCTGGCGAATCGGGGATAAAGAGGTCTATCTCGCGATCCGGGCGCTTGCTGCTGCGGACCGCGACTGAGTTGAGTACGTGACCGCGTGAGTGCGCGCACTCCGGGTAGCGCGAAATCGTAAAGAGTAATTTATATAAAGCATCAATAAGAGGAATGGAAACTAGGTAAAAGGAGAGAAAGAAAAATGCCAGCAGTAGTAGATGAAGAGAAGTGTAACGGATGTGGAACCTGTATAGAGGAGTGCGCGGTCGAGTGCATCACGCTGGAGGGCGAGGGAGACGACGCCAAGGCGAAGATCAACGCTGAGGAATGCACCGATTGCGAGACCTGCGTGGATGTCTGCGAACAGGGCGCGATCAGCATGCAAGAGGCGTAGTTACGTTAGCGTAACGTACTTGACCTAAGCTAAGCTAACCTATCTAAGCTAACCTAACGAACAGCACTCTTGCGTGCGTTCTGGCACATCACGAGACGGTGGGACGAACTATGGGCACGGCACCAACAGGCGTGAAGATCGAACGGATCGGGATCGAGAATCCCGAGGGTAAGCAGGTCATCATCGGTCAGGGCAATTTCAGTATCTTCACCTGTGATGACCTCTTCATGACGCTCCTGACCACCGTGCCGGGGATCAAATGCGCGGTCGCCATGAACGAAGCGGTGCCGAAGTTGACGAGAGTCACGGGGAATGAGGAGCGTCTGAAACAGCTCGCCGGTGCGAACTGCCTCCGAATCGCCGCCTCTCATACTTTTTTTATTCTCCTTGAGAACGCGTTCCCGATCAACGTTTTGCCGGCGTTGAAGGCGCATCCTGCGGTGGCCACGATCTTCGTCGCCTCCGCGAACGAGCTCGAAGTCATCGTTGCAGAGACCGAACTCGGCCGCGCGGTGATCGGTGTCGTGGATGGCACCGCGGCAACCCGGCTCGAGACGTCTGCGGAGAAGCAGGAGCGCCGGGCGCTCTGCGCGCAGTTGGGGTATACGCTCGATTAATTACTAACCGAATCCGTGGTCCGCTGGCGCTTTCCTGGTTACTAACGGCTGATACCGAACGGCCGGGAAGGCGCTTATTACGCTTATTACCGCTCCTTTGATCAATCCCGAGTTGAGTAAGCCTGCGAATTCGGCTGCTCGCTCACGGTAAGCACTGCCCATTCATACTCGCGGGGCCACAGAGCGAGGCGTTTCAGTCACCGCTCGAGCTGTTCGGCCGCGTCAACGGTATAGCCCGCGTGCACGAGCTTTGAGATCTTACGCACGAGCAGTATCGGGTTCTCGGCCTGAAAGACATTGCGACCGATGGAGACACCGGCGGCACCCACCTGGATCGCATCGTAGATCATCTCGAAGAGCTCATGCTCGGTGCCCATCTTCGGGCCGCCCGCGATGACCACGGGTATCTGACAGCCCTGCACCACCTCTTTGAAAGTCTCCGGCGAGCCGGTGTAATTCGTCTTGATCATATCAACGCCGAGCTCCGCACCGACCCGTGCGGCATGCTTGACGTACTCAACCTCGTGCTCTGATTGCACCTTCGGGCCGCGGGGGTACATCATGGCGAGCAGCGGCATGCCCCACTGATCGCACGTGCGCGCCACCCGCCCGAGGTCAGTGAGCATCTCCGCCTCGTCGTCCGCGCCAACATTGATATGGACACTCACAGCGTCCGCTCCGATCCTGATCGCGTCCGTCACCCGGGTGACCAGGACCTTATGGTTCGGATCAGGCCCGAGCCGGGTGCTCGCCGAGAGGTGTATGATGAGCCCGATATCCTTGCCATAGCCGCGGTGGCCGTGGAGCGGGAGACCCATATGCCCGAGCACCGCATTGGCACCGCCTTCCGCGACCCTGTCCACGGTCGCGCGAAGGTCGATCAGGCCGGAGATCGGCCCCGCAGTCAGCCCGTGATCCATGGGCACGATGACCGTCCGGTGCGTCTTCCGATCAACGATTCGTTCCATCCGAATCGCCTTTCCGAGATTGTACATAGATCAAGATAAGGGGTAGTAGGGACTTAAAGCCCGTGCTCTTTCCCGTGCCTCGCGGCGGTTACCGCAACCACCGCTCAGGGCACCAGGCCCGGGAACCACAAGCCCGCGGCTTCGTCCAGCCCGAACATCAGGTTCATATTCTGGATCGCCTGTCCGGATCCGCCTTTTACGAGGTTGTCTATGGTCGAGATCACCACGATCCGATCGCTGCCTTCTTCAATGGCGAAGCTAAGGTCGCAGAAATTCGTGCCGCGCACGGCACCCAGTGTGGGCACGCCCGATCGCAGCCGTATGAATCGCTGGTCCGCGTAGAATTCGGTGTAGAGCTGCTCGATTGCCTCGGCCGTCTTCGAGACGCCCGCTTTCAAGAAGACATGGGCCGTGGTGAGTATGCCGCGGATTGCGGGAATAACGTGCGGGGTGAAGCCCACGGGAATGCGTAACTCCTGCCGCATCTCCGCGACGTGCCGGTGCGCGGTGATCTGGTAGGGGATGATATTCTCAGCGAGATTGGGGAAATGTGATTTCTCGGAGGGCGATTCACCTGCGCCGGAGATCCCGGACTTCGAGTCGAAGAGCACGCGCTCCACCAGGCCTGCTCGTACCAGCGGAGCCACTGCCAGGATCGCGCCCGTGGGGTAGCAGCCGGGATTTGCCACCAGGCCCGCCTGCGCAACCTCAGGATGCAGTTCCGGGAGCCCGTAGACCGCGTTACGCTCCTCTTTATCGGTATGCTCAAGCTGGTAGATCCGCTCGAAGTCCGCGCGCTTCAGGCGATAGTCTGCACTCAGATCGATCACGCGCACACCGTTTTCGAGGAGGCGCGGCACATAGGTCATGGCACTGCCATGAGGTACCGCAACAAAGACCACATCGCTCCGATCCGCGATCTCGCGGGGATCAACATCGTCGTATGCGAGCGAGATGAACGGTGCCAGGTATGGATTGACGTCGCTTACCTGCTGTCCCTTCTGGCGCCGGGACGTTACGATAGAGATATGTACCTCTGGATGAGCCAGGAGCAACCGGATGAGCTCAAGGCCGGTGTAACCAGTTCCGCCTATTATCCCCGCTTCGATCATGTCTGTCTGTCCGCCTGTCTTACCATAATTGGGTGCTGATTAATAAACTCTGAGGGTATGCAGCGTTCTCGCCGGTGTACGCGCTCACGATCGGTCTTTTCCGTGCCACCAGTTCAGGAGTTCGGGCTCGTGGCGCACGTGCGCTGGGTAGTAAGTAGACGGCACAACGAAAGACGTGGAGCACAGCGTGATCGACCCGCGCACCTGCACGCGCCTGAAGCTGGCTGAACAACTCTTCAGGCTCGCGCCCCTGTAGATCTGCGATCGAGCGAATGCCCAGGGTCCATAATGTTTCAGCGATCTTTTTCCCCACACCCGGTACCTGCTGCAGCTCTTGCAGCGCCGCTTGCTTCTTTGAGACTTGCATGTCGATTAGTTCACGCAGCTCAGATGATAAAGGGTCAGTGATAGAACCGTGCGAATACCGGCCGGTTGGTGCTGCAGCCGATGAGCGGTTTCGTGGTCTTGCGGCCGGAAGAACTTAAAAGGTTGTGGTGGTAACGTAGATACAGATACCGATGGCACGTAAAAGAAGCGTGAAGAAGGAACGCGACAATGCGCGGCTGCAGAAGATACTTGTGGGGCTCTTTATGGCCATGATCATGGTCGGGTCAGCGATTGCGGTACTGACGTTACTGTAAGCTCAGCGGGATACCGGCGTTCGGTCAGTCAGGTCTGCTGCGCTTTGATGTAATTGATCAGCCCGCCGCTTTTCAAGAGCTGCTGCATGAACGGGGGCAGTGGCGGGAACGTATACGCCTCCTGTTTAGTGAGATTTTCGATGATCCCCTGATCTATATTGAGCTCGAGCTGGTCTTCTTCATCGATCTGCTCGACGACGTCCGCCTCGATCAACGGGAGCCCGATGTTGATGGCATTTCTGAAGAAGATCCGAGCGAAGCTCCTGGCGATAACACACTCTATACCTGCGCCGAGCAGTGCACGCGGCGCATGCTCTCGCGAGCTGCCGCAGCCGAAATTCGCACCGGCCACAATGATGTCGCCCGCCTGCACCTCGGCCGCAAATTCCGGGCGCACTTTCGCGAACGCATGTACGGCGAGCGTCTTCGCATCACCGGTCGTCAGGAACTCTGCGGGAATGATCTGATCGGTATCCACGTTATCGCCAAACTTCCAGATTCGCATGGTCTCTTTCGTCCTATCTGCTACCCGCAGGTTGCTCATAGGTAGCGGTTTTTTGTATAAAAATGCCTGGTTCAGGACTCGCTCCCCCGGATTCCGGCACGCTTCTTCGCCCGAGCTGCGATGTTCTATTCGGGACCTCTGGCGCGCAGACGAGCATCAGACTCACGTGAAGAAGCCCAGCAACTTCATGCCGACCTTCACCAGGCCGACCTTGAGCGAATTTCCCAGTCCAACGCCTTCGTACCGTATCGTGCCCCGAGCCAGGGCATCCTGGAACGCGGCAACGGGATTACTGGCGGCTATAATCGCTTTTACGGTTGCCTCGTCAGTGTACGCGCGCATCGTCGGATCAGCGATCGCGCCCTTCTCGAAGCTGACCACGTGTGCATTCGAATCGGTCGCAATACCGAGCACGAGCACACTCCCGTCGTTCAGCGTGATCTCAGCATGGACGCGCGCATCGCTTGCAATGGTCTTGATGAACGGGATGCTATCCACATTCGCATTGTAGACCGCCACCATAGGCTCAATCGCGTTAAAGATCGCATCACCCGAATCCAGCGCCGCGGCGTACGGAGCGAATCCCAGGAGCATCGTGCTCATCATACAGAGCGCGAGTACTGCCGGAAGGGCGTTCAGTTTCTTCAGGTTCAACAGGTTCACCCCCTATCTACAGATACTTCTCTTTTACCGTATTTAACCTTTTTGGTAGCTTTGCGCGCTTACGCACTCGCTCGTTCGTTCGCTAGACCGGCAGCTCGTTCGGGTCGGTAATCCGGCCGGTGATCGCCGATGCCGCAACGACCGCGGGATTCGCCAGGTATACCTCGGAATCCTTGTGCCCCATGCGGCCGATGAAGTTCCGGTTCGTGGTGCTCACGCACCGTTCACCGTTCGCGAGCACACCCATGTGCCCGCCCAGGCATGCGCCACAGGTGGGGCCGCAGACAAACGCGCCGGCGGCAAGGAACGTCTGGATGAGCCCCTCGGCTATTGCCTGCTGGAAGACTCGATCGCTCGCGGGCACGACCACCATCCGCACGTCCTCATGCACCCTTCGGGGCGCCCGCAGGAGTGCAGCAGCGATCCGTAGATCCTCGATACGGCCGTTCGTACAGGAGCCAAGGTAGGCCTGATCGATGGTGACATCGAGCTCGCGTGCCGGCACGGTATTCTCGGGCAGGAAAGGGCAGGCTACCGTGGGTGGGATCGCCGCGGCGTTATATTCATAGATCTTCTCGTACTCATCATCGCGCCCATCGGCATATACCGGCGAGTACTGGCCGCGAACGCGCCCTTTCAGGAACGCGAAGACCTTAGCGTCCGGCGGTATGATCCCTGCCTTCGCCCCGGCTTCGATCGCCATGTTCGAGATCGTGATTCGATCAGAGAGGCTCAACTGCTCGATCGCGGTGCCATAGAACTCCTGCGCACGATACAGCGAGCCTGAGACACCGATATCGCCAATGATGTGCAGAACGATATCTTTTCCCATGACGAAGGGCTGCAGTGCGCCGTTGACCACGAACTTCTGGGTCTCCGGCACCTTGAACCATAATTTACCGGTCGCCATCGCCGCTGCCGCCTCGGTGGAGCCGACGCCGGTGGAGAAGGCGCCGAGTGCGCCGTAGGAACAGGTATGAGAGTCCGCACCGATGATCAGCCGGCCCGGCGCGGCGAAACCGTCCTCGATCATCACCTGGTGGCAGATACCGCCGCGGCCGATCTCGTAATAGTGCGCGATCCCGTAGCGACGCGCATAGGTCCGCAGCGCCTTCGCCTGCTCGGCTGAGGGCACATCCTTGTTCGGCACGTAGTGATCCTGGACCACCACCACCTTTTCGCGCCTGATCCGGTGCTCGGGACCGAAGGCCTCGAAGACTTCGAAGGCCGGGACGCCCGTGACATCGTTCACCATGACGTAATCCACTTCGCATTCCACGATCTCACCAGCGCTTGCCGCCGCTCCTTTACCAGCCTTCTCACCCAGTATCTTCTCTGCTATCGTGGGCATGGTTCACTAACCAGTTCTTTGCCAGGATAAGAAAAACGTTGCCGGTTTTTACGTACTTACGGCTCGCTAGCAGGTTTCCGGTCGGTTTGCCTGCAGGTCGAGCTGCTGTGCCAGAGCGATCACGATTTGGCGGGGGACCGCAACCAGCCCTTCGGGACCCGCATTCAGCGCGACCCAGGTGTTCAACGCGGTGCAGATCTTCAATATCTTCGCCTCCTCGCAGGTATGACGGGTAATGGTATGGACGATCTCGTCCCGATTGATGATCTTCACGAAATAACTGGCCTCAATAACCTGCAGCAGCGCCTGCGCGCGCGCTTCTGCGTCTTCCGTATCCATAGTAGTGCTTTGTTCATCCGGGTATATGAACAGGACAACCGTAAGGCACGGTGTGGCACCTGCATGCAGGACCGCTGCAATCAGGTATAGGTCCCGGTCACCCACCGCGTGCCGGTGATCTCAGCCACCGCCCGCGTGAGTGCAATGAGATCCTCACGATCAAGCGCATTCACGTCGTTCTTGCCCACGATCCGCGTGAGTGCAGCGACTTCGGCCGTCGCTACCTGTATGAAGTTCGCGAGCCGGTTTACGCCCGTTTCGAGCTCAAGCTGCTTCATCAGGCCAGGGTTATGCGTGGTGACGCCGGTCGGGCATAGTCCGGTATGGCAGAGCCGGTACTGCTCACAGTTGATCGCGATCAAGGCCGCCGTGCCCGTGTAAACGGCATCCGCACCCAGGGCGAGGCACCGGGCGAAATCTGCGGACGTGCGCAGCCCGCCGCCCGCAATGAGCGTTATTTTACCGCTCATGCTAAGATCGCTCAGGTATCGTGCCGCGCGCGGTAACGCGGCAACCAGGGGAATCCCCACGTTCTCGCGCACGTAATAGTCGGTCGCACCGGTACCGCCACCGAACCCGTCAAGCGCCACGAAATCCACCCCGGCGTCTACTAACACCTCCAGATCCTGCTCCACATTACCGCAGCCGATCTTCGCACCGATGGGCACGCCGTCCGTCTTTTCACGCAGCCAGGAGACTTTCGCCTTGATCTCCGCGGGCGTGGCCATATCGTGGTGGTGGGCAGGCGAGTACGCAGCTTCACCATCCGCTAACCCGCGCGCCTCAGCCACATCCGGGGTCATCTTACTCGCCGGCAGATAGCTGCCCTTGCCGGGATACGCGCCCTGCCCGAACCGTATCTCGATGGCGGCCACGCGCTTCAAGAGCGCCTCGTCCACGCCGAACCTGCCGGTCGCATACTGCCCGATGAGGAATTCAGGAGCAGCAGTCAGTTCCTCATCCAGGATACCGCCCTCGCCCGAGTTGAACGCGATCTTCAAGAGCGCTGCGGTACGTGCGATGACGAGTTTCACCTTCTTTGCGGTCGCCCCGTAGCTCATGCCCGCGATCATGATCGGCGCGGCGACCTTCAGCGGCCGCTTCGCCTGCGGCCCGATAACCACCGTGGTGTTTACTGGCTCTTCACGATTGAGCGGGATCCGGTGCACCTGTGCGGGGACGAACTGGAGGTGCTGCAAGGAGTATGGCAGCGGTTTCAGGGAGCCCATAGACCGCACCACGCTCGTGCCGGTCGCGGCCATCTCCTTGATATCCACCACGGTCTGGTAAAACGCAGCGTCTTCGTCCGCTCGCCGCTTGCGTATGATTATGCCCGTATCACCGACCGGTTCTTTATCGCAATAGTAGATGCGCTGCAGCTCGTTCTCGGCATACACGGGGCAGAGCGTGCAGGTACAGCCCTTGATGGGGATATCGCAGCTGCTCGACCCGCGTGCGCAACACAGCACCTCCTCGCCCGGGCACCCGTGAGGATAACTCGGACAGCTCGCGCAGATACACTTCTTACGGTTTGCCGCGCTATCTTCGACCATACGAAGGCTCCGTTAGGGTGAGTTACTCAGTGTGCTTTGCCGTCACGGCAGAAATAGCCCAGCGGTTTGCCGCTTACCAGCGCGTACTCTTTCCAGAGCGGGCAATCGCCGCAGATGCACATCTGACGGGTATTAAGGTCTTTACAGGCCGCAGTACCCGTTGCGCAATAGAGGCCCGGGACATCTTCCGGCTCCGGCATCACGCCGCTACCTCGCGCCGCAGCCTTCGCCAGCTGCGCCTTCACGCAGGCGCTTCCGGTCTGTACCGGGCATTGCGCGCAGAGGCACTTCGCAACGTTCTCGCGGGTAAACGGTACTTTTTGGTTCTGCTCAACCATGTTCGTTTCCACCTCGTTCGTTCACAACACTTACAAATAACGAACCATAGCGAATTTAATAGTGCTGCTGGCTGTTCGTTACGCTGTACAGCTACGGTCCACCCGCGCGAACAGCGCTAAATCAGGTGCGGATACGGCGGTCTCCGCGGTCTGCTTGCTTGTTCTCTGCTTCCGCACACCGACCGGCCCTACCCCGTCTGATCCACGCTGTTGAATTTCACACACGAGAGCGATACCGTCTCGCTTTATTTATTTAAGTCCCCGGGCGTCGCCCTACTTGCCTTTCTGCATATAGGCCAGTACGTCCTCGATCCGTTTTGAGACGTCACCGAGTATTTTCTTCTCTTCCGCGCTCAGTGAAGGGGAGACCTGCAGCCCTTTCAGGATACCGATCGCCTCAACAGCCTTATTCATCTGATCTGAAAGCTTTTCAACCTCAGCCCCTTTCTTCTCGCGCTTCTTCGCGCGCTTATGCTTCGCTCTCACATGATGCGCCAAGAGTAATGGCTTGTCAAATTCCTCGCCGCAATACTTGCACTTATATACCTTCTTCTCTACGGTCATTTCTTTCACCCTGTTCTTACCATTGTGCAGTCAGTATATAAATACAGTGCACATGTTGTAGTGGCTCGAAAGTTATGGCACACTCTTTTAGTTCTTATTGTGGCATTGATTCAACACCTTTTTGCGCCCTGACTCTTGAACGTACGTGAAGTTCTATAAAGATAGCGCGAAATCGAGCGTATCACGAACTCAGGGCCGACTGTTTCGTCGCGACAGCGATACAGCAGTTCAGGTTCACGGTCACTCAGCAACCACGCCGATGTAAAAGGGCTCGAGCAGGGATTGCGCGTTCTCGGAATGCGGTATGCCCGTGCCGGGTTTTTCGTCCCACACTGCGGTGACATCAGTGCCACACCGCTGGAGGATCGTACTGCCAAAACTGCCACCGTGGCACGGCATGCCCGTGGCGTTATAGACCTGCCCATGGATAACGATCCAGCAATCCTGAGCGGTGCTGTGGCGCGCGACCTCTGCGAGTGTGAAGCTCGTTTCAGCACCGCCGTCCGGTGGTGCTTCCTGCTCCACGCAGCCGGAGGTGAAGAACAGCGCGAGCAGCAGACCTGCTATGATCCACCCGTATACAGATCTTCGGACCATTTTGTACCGTATAGAATGGTGCACCGGTATTTATCTCTTTCGCTCGCCTGTCTGCCTGGCCTGGCTGCCTGCCTGGCCTGGCTGCCGGCCTGCGGCCGTCACGTTGCAGGGGGCAGCTGAGCTCAATCATCCATAACAAACGGTATTTTCACGCTGTGGCATACCCGTCGAGTCGAAAATGTGCTGTCGCACCCATTACCTTAACAGCCCCGCTTGCCAGCACCCACCGCGAGATCAGTTACCCCCGGAGAACCGGTCGGCATCCATCACCCGTCCTGTGGCCAGGCTGCGAAGATATTAGCACGCGGTGCATACGTTAGTACAAACCAGAAGAGGTCGCGAGCCGTGATAGACGAATCAGAATATATCCGGCATTTTGCCGAACTCGTGGAATTGGAGCGGGTGGAGCAGATGCGGCAGCAGGAGCAGGAGATGCGGCGGCTGAGCGGCCGCGAGCGCGAGGCGCAGGGCCGCGCGTTCCTCGAGCTGCGCGGCAAATCGCAGGATTGGGGCCTGTGCGGTAAATACCTGGTGCGCTTCAGAAAGCAGGTTACCGGGCAGCCGTTACCGGAGAGCGAGATCGAGGTTGGGGACCTCGTGCTGGTGAGTGCAGGGGGCGGCAATCCCTGGGATGAGGATAATCCGACAGGGACCGTGGCGGAGAAGACCGCGCACACGATTACCGTTGCGTTCGACGAGCCGCCGCCGGGCTTTGTGTATCGCAAGGACCTCAGAATCGATCTCTTTGTCAGTGACATCACCTTTCAGCGTATGCATGAGGCGCTGCAGCGCTTCAAACGGCTGCCGCGCGCGCGAAAGGAGACGCTGCTGGGGCTTGTGCCACCGCAATTCGCGCCGATCACGGCGGTCGCGTTTTGCAACGGGCAGTTGAACGAGAGTCAAGAATCAGCAGTGCTGCAGTGCCTGGCGGCACGTGATTTCTTCCTCATTCATGGCCCGCCGGGCACCGGGAAGACGGTCACCTGTATCGAAGTGGTGGTGCAACTGGTCAGGCGCGGCAATCGGATCCTGGCGGCCGCGGACTCTAACGTCGCGGTCGACAACCTGGTGGAGCGGCTCGCTGCGGCGGGTGTGAAGGTTGTTCGCGTCGGCCATCCTGCACGCGTTATCCCGTCATTACGTGAGCGGAGCCTGGATTATCTGGTGCAGGACGATCGGGATTATGCGCATGCGCAGGAGCTGCGGGCGCGCGCACTGGAGTTGAAGACGAGCACGGACTGGGGTGTCATGCCCGAGATGCGCTGGCGCCGCGGCCTGAGCAACGAGGCGATCATAGAGCTCGCACGGCAGGGGCGATCGGTGCGCGGGATACCGGTGTCGAAGCTGAAGGGTATGCGGAAGTGGCTGACGGTGAAGCAGCAGATGGACCACCTGTTCGCTCGGGCGCGCGACCTGGAAGAGATCGCGATCAACCGTATCCTCAGGGATGCCGAGGTGGTCTGCACGACGAACAGCACGGCGGGCTCGGAGATCCTCAGTCCGGTGAAGTTCGATGTCGCGGTCATTGACGAGGCGACGCAAGCCACAGAGCCCTCGGCGTTGATCCCGGTGCTGAAGGCGAAGCGGTTCATCATGGCCGGCGACCACAAGCAGCTGCCGCCGACGGTTCTGAACGAAGCAGCAGCATGGGGCAGCCTGAGCAGGAGCTTATTCGAGCGGCTGTTGCAGGCCTATGGCGACCGGATACGGGCGATGCTCGCGATCCAGTACCGTATGAACGAGGAGATCGAGTCCTTTCCGAATCAGGAATTCTACCAGGGCAAACTGCGCGCGTTTGACACCGTGAGAGGGCGCACGTTACGGGAGCTCATCCCGGCATCCCGGGACGCGGTACTGGAGCCCGATGATCTTGTACCGTTCCTGTTCCTGGACACCCAGGGTCGTGAGCCGTACCGGGAACGAACACGGAGGGGCTCGACCTCGAAGGAGAATCCGGGCGAGGCGCGCGTGGTCCGGGGCATCGCGGAACATCTGCTGGAACTGGGACTTCGGCCCGAGGCGATCGCGATCATCTCGCCCTATGACGATCAGGTCTCGCTCATGAAATCACTGCTCAGGGTCGAAGGTCTGGAGATCAAGACGGTTGATGGGTTCCAGGGCAGAGAGAAGGAGGCGGTTATTGTCTCCTTCGTGCGCAGTAACGACCGAAGAGAGCTCGGTTTTCTGAGCGATCTGCGCCGGCTGAACGTCTCTCTTACGCGTGCGAAACGGAAACTGGTTTGTATCGGCGATGCAACAACGCTGGCGAGCAGCGGGTGCTACCGGCGGTTGATCGAGTCGGCGAAGGCACGAGGCGCGTACAGAGCAGTGGCTTGACCGCGTTCAGTCCCGGTGCTCGATCTCCACCACCTTCTTCCTGCTGCTCGCACCGGCAACGATCCGCACGTTCGCGTTGAAGTATGCGGAAAGCAGTTGAACGACCGCTTTATTAGCCCTGCCTTTTGTCGGTGCCGCTGTTACCCGCACGATGAGTGGCTCGGCCTCGATGACCTCGTCCGCTCGTGCGTTGGGAATGACCTTGATCGTCCTCGTCTCCATTACAGAAGAGGTACGAGGTGCAAGGGATTTAAAGGATAACGGTCTTGATTACAGGAGAGCAGTAATGCACGCAAGTGGGTGAACGATGGAGACAATGCTACGGGCGCATGTGGTGGTCTCCGGGCGTGTGCAGGGCGTTTACTATCGCTACGCCACCCGTGCGGAGGCGACGATGCGCGGTGTGAAGGGTTGGGTGCGCAACCTGCGGGATGGCCGTGTGGAAGCGGTCTTTGAAGGCGATATGGTGAAAGTGGAGGAGATGATCGACTTCTGTCATTACGGCACGCCGGACGCGAAAGTCTCTTCGGTCGAGGTAACCTGGGAGGAGTATACGGGCGAGTTCAAGGAGTTCTCCATTCGCTATCGATAGCGTGGCCGGTCGCGGCGTGTGCGTTCTTTCAGCCGCTGAGCCGCCTGTTCGGGAACGAGGAACTCCGGCGCGGGGTGTACGCGCGGTTTCAGGGTGCAAAGACGCTGATGAGATCGTCGCGCGTGATGACCCCGACGAGCTTCCCCTGGTCATCGACCACCGGTATGCGGTTGAAATCGCGCTTATGCATGATCCGTGCGGCATCGGAGATGGATGCTTCGGGCGTTATAGTCACGGGTTTTCGCGTCATCACGTCCGTTACGAGCCCCTCGAAGAGCGCATTGATCTCCTCCGGGATCCGCTTCACCTTGCTCATGTATGCGGTGAGCGAGAAGACGGGGAAGGGGTTGAGCGGGTCAATATCGGGGAAGGGCACGGATGCGGTCAATTTCATGATGTCCGCTTCACTGATCACCCCGACCACGTTCCGGTGGTCATCGATCACCGGTGCGCCGCTGATGTGATGTGTGCGGAGCGTTTTCGCGACGTGCCGTATGGTATCCTCGGGCCGGAATGTGATGACCGCAGAGGTCATGAGCGCTCCAACTTTAGTAGCTGCTTTTGATGCCATCGTGTTCCGTTCCGTTCCGTTCCGTTCCGTTCTGTTCGTTATTCCCCCTCCAGCTGCTCGTAGAGCGAGGCGAGAATGTCCGCGCGCGTGACAATGCCGACCAGTGCGCCGGATTCGTCGAGCACGGGCAGGCGATTGAAGCCGGTGAGGTACATGATCTGTGCCGCGTCATCGATCACGGTATCCGGCGACACGGTCTCGGGATCCTTCGACATGATCTCCCGTATCTGGGTCGCACCGGCCTTCTCGATGTCCTGCTGGATGTCCCGTGGCTCTTTCTGATGTAGCTGCAGGAGCTCCAGTGTGGTGAGGATCGGGGTGTACCAGCGGTACGTATCCAGGAGCTTCAGAATGTCCGCTTCACTCACGACGCCCACGAGCTCCGCGCGCTCGTTCAGCACCGGCGCGCCTGCGACCTTCTTCGTCCTGAAGACCTGGGCGACCTCGAGCACCGAATCGGTCTCCTGTACCGTGATCACGTCCCGGGTCATTATCTCCGCCACTTTCTCTTTCATGGATCGTCACGCACCTATTTGCTTTCGAGAGCGTTTTGTTCGGTCTGTTTGTTGTTAAGTTAAGTATCCGCTCGTTCATATCCCGCTCTGGAGGCCGATCGCTTTCCGGATGACCTGTGCGATGGGTATGGAGCAGATCATGTACCAGAACACCCAGTACGGGAGTCCAAGTACGAACCGCGCGGCGAGCTCCTTCT
Organism: Methanomicrobia archaeon; assembly: GCA_011049045.1. Taxonomy (NCBI): domain Archaea; kingdom Methanobacteriati; phylum Methanobacteriota; class Methanomicrobia; species Methanomicrobia archaeon. The sequence goes on from DSCO01000058.1 coordinate 42,642, forward strand.
CGCCCATGAGCGGGAAGATAACCGAGCTAATGACGGTGATATCGACGTAGCGCCAGATCCACATGAAGATGGGGATGGTGATGATCCCGATGTACGCCATGGGCTTCATCTGCTGCCGGAACATCTCGCCGGAGAACTGTGTCTGTTTCCGCATGATCTCCTCCTTCTTCTTCTCCAGCTTCTTCATCAGGGTCTTGTTGTTCGTTCGTTTCGCTTCCATGAGCTCTTTCTGCAGCTCCCTGATCTGTTTCTGATATTCCTTCGACTTCGCCATCAGCTCCCAGTTCATGGTGTACTTCTGAACCACGGTCGTATAGATGCCGGTGATGACCGCGAGTATAAGGATCGTAATGAGGAAATGATCGACGCCTACCGCGTCCGCGAGCGGATCGAGCACGACGCCCAGCGCGCTCCCGAGCCCTTCACGCAGGCCGGGAACGATGATGATGCCAAAGAGGATAAAGAACCCGAGCGCCATGAGCGCGCTCTCGAGGAGCTTCTTCATCTGCTGCTTCTGCTGTTGGGCAACGCGCTCTTTACTCACCATTGGTACCGTTCTACTCTGCGTTATAGGAGTACAAAAGCGGAGTATTTAAACTTTTTCTGGCTGCTGGAGCGGTTCTTGCAAGGCAGCGTACAGCAGGATTTTCGCAGGAATTCACGAGGAATACCCGTTTGGAGGATCACCATGCGGTCATTCATCGTTCCGGAGATTGAGAAGCTTTTCCTGGTTCACGGCTCATTCTGCTCTTCCGCAAGCTTCTTATCGGTGACCGTATACATACATCCTGTGTGTCGGTCCTCCCTGCTTTAGCAAGCAGAATGAAGAGTTCAGCATTGCTTTAAACGAACCCGCGTTCTATCACTGACTGCGGCCGTATCGCTGGTATCCGCCAACTTTCCTATAGAATAGAATAGAATAGAATAGAATAGAATAGAATAGAATAGAATAGAATAGAATAGAATAGAAGAAAAGTTAATTAAAGAAAGATTCTCTTCAATCAGACCAAAACGTGATCGCCGGTATCAACTCCTCGTGCAGTTTGCCGTTGCTGTCAACGAACGATGTGCTGGTTATTACTCCGCCCGTGGCATTGTGCGATGGCTTGTAGATGCTCTGCGGGTGCGAGCCGGTGTATAGTATATATTGTGGGTTTTGCCTCTTTCTTCTGTTCAGCTCGTACTGCAAAAAAGGGTGATGGGCAGAGAAAGCAATGCCCACCATCATCTTGGTCTCTTTACGATAACCTCCAGCAGTTCAGCGGATAGCGGGGGTCACCCGGGAACCCGACGTGGTAGAGCAATCGCCCCACATCCGCCACGTCTACCGTACCGTCGCCGGTGACATCGCCGCAACTCCCCCATACCACATACGCCGAACCCGAATTTGTGCCTTTGTCATCGTCACGGTATGCGCCAACGAGGGCATACTCACCGTCGATGGCTACCGAGTAGCCGAAATAGTCATCTGCGGCGCCGTCGCTGGCCGTGAGCTTTGCCTGCTGTGTCCACGAGCTGCCGTTCCGCTTGAAGACATACGCCGAACCAGAATTTGTGCCTTTGTCATCGTCAAAGAATGCGCCAACGAGGGCATACTCACCATCGATGGCTACCGAGATGCCGAAATAGTCGTATGCGGCGCCGTCGCTGGCCGTGAGCTTTGCCTGCTGTGTCCACGAGCTGCCGTTCCGCTTGAAGACATACGCCGAACCAGAATTTGTGCCTTTGTCATCGTCACGGTATGCGCCAACGAGGGCATACTCACCGTCGATGGCTACCGAGTAGCCGAAATAGTCATCTACGGCGCCGTCGCTGGCCACGAGCTTTGCCTGCTGTGTCCACGAGCTGCCGTCCCGCTTGAAGACATACGCCGAACCAGAATTTGTGCCTTTGTCACCATCCTGGCGTGCGCCCACGAGGGCATACTCACCGTCGAGGGCTACAGCGTAGCCGAACTCGTCATCTGCGGCACCGTCGCTGGCTATCAGCTTTGCCTGCTGTGTCCACGAGCTGCCGTCCCGCTTGAAGACATACGCCGAACCAGATTTACTGCCTTTGTCATCGTCAAGGAATGCGCCCATGAGGGCATACTCACCGTCGAGGGCTACTGAGTAGCCGAAATAGTCACCTGCGGCGCCGTCGCTGGCCACGAGCTTTGCCTGCTGTGTCCACGAGCTGCCGTCCCGCTTGAAGACATACGCCGAACCCGAAGTACTGCCGTTGTCGTCATCGCCGTATGCGCCCACGAGGGAATACTCACCGTCGATGGCTACCGAGTAGCCGAAATAGTCACCTGCGGCACCATCGCTGGCCACGAGCTTTGCCTGCTGTGTCCACGAGCTGCCGTCCCGCTTGAAGACATACGCCGAACCAGAATAATTGCCGTTGTCGTCATCGCCGTATGCGCCCACGAGGGCATACTCACCATCGATGGCTACCGAATAGCCGAACTCGTCATCTGCGGCGCCGTCGCTGGCTGTGAGCTTGAACTCGGCAGCATGGACGCTCGAGACTAAAGATAGCGCTAGTAAGACTGAAATGACCACATAAAAAGCAAGTTCTCTCCTATTCATTTTTTTCCGCCCTTCTCTTTGGGTACTTCTATCGCGCCCCTCCTCGGCGCTTTCACCCGGTGCCACAACCCAGTAATCCACGTAATTCACGGGTGTTGTAGACTGACATGAGAAGGTGGGGCGGAGGTATATATGTGCTTTTCGGTTTTGTGCACGCTCAGCTCATGGCCACTAGGAACTACTCGCCAGAACCTAAATTGGCAGAGGTTATGGAGATGGAAGAAAGCGTTACCACTCGGAAGAAAGGGCGAGCTTCGTGAAATTGCTTGTCCAGGCCTCAACCCTCATATAAAATAGCGGTTCTTCTCCATGTTTAGGAACGAACAGAGGAAATAAAAACCCCGCTAGGCATCTTATTTGGCGAAAATGGGCAACAGGAAAGCGTCTTTTCGCTGTCCCTGAGGGGGTTGATTTTCACACGTTTTGCCGTAGCTGTCTCCATGGATCTATCAGGTGACAACGTGACCAAAGTGTACGTATACCACTCGAGAATATCGTAGAGATCGTTGCTGAGGTCTCACTCAACCCAAAGTTGCCAGATTCTCGCAAAA
>DSCO01000059.1 GCA_011049045.1 Methanomicrobia archaeon
GTCCCGCCAGCATCGAAGCAGCTCGGGCTCCGTTTCGCTACCGCTGTCGGACCGCAGTCCACGTAGATAAGGTCCGTGAATGCCCCGGAAAGGCCGTTATCGGCCCAGCCGGAGAGTGTGACACTCTTCACGCCACAGGTGGCGTAGGTGTGTGTGATAGCGACTGGTGGCCCTGCGATCGGTCCTGCAGTAGTGCCGTCGCCGAAGGTCCATGTATGGTTCACGATCGTCGTGCCTTCTGCAGTGTACGAAGGATCAAATTCCACCTCGAGACAGCCAATAGCTTCCCACTCGAATTCGAACTCGGGTGGTGTTAGTGGTACAATTGACACAAAGTGCTGTCCGGTACCGTTGGTCCACGTGCCATCTTCATGCTTACCAAGGGCCGCCATCTTGTTGAGCACACCGCCCGCATCTACGTCTGCCTGCGTGAGCGCATAATCGTACCCATAGGATTGTAGAGGGCCGCCCTGAGATAGGGTAATCGGTGTTGCCGTTAGTTTTATCCAGCCAACCTTGTTCTGTCGATCGTTTTCATCAAACCCTGGGGGCACTTCGTAGACATCTCCTGTCCAATCTCCTGCGGACGCGTTCTGCACCGGGTTCGCGACAAAAATTTCGAAAGGCACCGAATAGCCGACGATTCCCGGAACCACAGAAGGCCCTGACTTACCCTGGGTTAAAAGCCCCTGGGACTCCACTTCTGCTGTTGTCGAGGGTGCGATCGCTGCGAAGATCGAAGCAACCATGATAAACGCTAGTGTAATACCTATTAGTCCTTTGTTCATTTTTGTAGTCATCTTTTTTTCGTTTCACCTCCTAATTGTTTGATGCGCGGAGGGGGTATATAAAGCTTTCGACTTTACCGCCCCGCTTCCGTCGCTCTCGCTCCTCACTCCGCGCCGCCTTCGCTTACCGGTAGCGCGAGGAGTGAACATATCTTCGCGTTCTCACTATAAAAACGTTACGCCCGCTCTGGATGCTGCAGCGACCCAGGGGGTGCTTACCCTTTTAGCTGGATCATGAGGCAGGAAGAGCAGAGCAGAGCAGGAGTTGCTTGCTCGCTGCCTGAGGTTGTGCCGCGGTAAACGTGTTATATAAACGATCGCTGAAGCATGATCCTTGCAACCAACGCCAGAAGACCGAGAATACAAATTATATAAAATAAAAAACTGATGCAGACGATAATAATAGCAAAATACGCTAAAACCCGTATTCCGCACATTCTTGATACAGCCCATCTCAAAATTTGAATTTATACTGCGTAGCGCGAGGGGCGACATCGTTAAATACGGGTTTTTTATCGAACGTTATGCCTCCCGATTGGACTATCCTTGCAGGATGAGCCGATGAACTTAGCCGAAGCTGCGTAGAGCAGCAGGAACCTGAACCATCTGGGGATAGTATAGACCGAGGTGTATCGCGAGATTGGCTTAGTTGAGGAGATTGACCGGTCTCTGGGTGTAGATCCACGCCAGAAGGTGACCTGTGGTGAGGCGGTCGTTGCTATGGTGCTGAATGCTCTTGGACTCGTTGACAGACCCCCATACCACTTCCCCGAGTTCTTGGAGACGAAGCCTATTGAGATCTTGATACGGGCGGAAATGAACGTGGAGGACTTCAATAACGATGTCTTAGGACGAACTTTGGACAAGCTCTACCGCGCGTGCCCTGAAAGTATCTTCGCGTATCGCAGCTTCATGATAGCCTATAAGGGTTACGGGGGCGATTCATCCATAATGACACCACCTCGATGAGCCTCGCGGGCGGCTATGAGCATAAAGAGGGCGATCTGGACGCCGTGCCACTCGAGATAACCTGCGGGTACTCAAAGGACGGCAGACCGGACCTGAAGCAATTCGTCATCTCCCGGGTCATGGACGGCGATCTGCCGGTTTTTATACCGGTTCTGAACGGTAATGCCGCTGATAAGAACCATTTCAGGGAGATCGTGAAGAGATACGGTTCTTCCCTGCGGGAGATGGGGGGAAGACCGGATATGGGTATGGGACAGCGCCTTTTATTCGGAGCGGAATGTGGAAGAGATCTCTGGAAGCTATAAGGAGGTGTGAAGCAGCGGTGGATCGTGGTCTTTTCAGAGAAGGCATTCTCGCGAGAGAGGGTGGCGTTGGAGAAGAGGATAGAGAAGGGGAGGGCGAAGGCTGAGAAAGAGCTCTGGCACGTCTCTCATCAGCCATTCCATTCACAGGAAGACGGCTTGCATGCCCTGAGGGCGACGGAGAAGGGGTGGAATTTGAGGAGAGGCGACAGAGGAACGGCGGAGGACTTAGAGCACGGATAGTACAGTAAGGCGAGCTGTGAGGCGGACGAAGCTGCGATTGAGAAGGAGCTGCAGAGACGGGGCACGTTCATTGGTGCGACCAACGAGCTGGGATCGTGAGAAGCTCAGTGGTGAGGAGACGCTCACGGCTTACAACGAGCTGCAATACGCAGAAAGAGGATTCAGATCCCTTAAAGACCCGTTGTTCTTCGCGCACAGTATGTTTCTGAAGAATGAGGGAAGGATAATTGCACTGGTGATGATAAGGGGGCTTGCCCTTATGATTTATAGCCTGGCGGAGCATGAATTACGAGCTGCCCTGGCGGAAACAGGTGAGACACTACCGGATCAGAGGAAGAAGCCAACGAAGAGCCCAACAATCAGGCGTGTCTTTAAGGTATTTGAGGGAATTACCGTCCTTTGTTATCGGCTCAAAGAAGGTGAAGATACTGAATATAACGCCACTACCTGCTAAAATTCTCTTTGCCAGGCAGTGAGTATACAAGGGTATATGGTTGTGGATAATTAAGGAACTATCGAGGCACTAAAGGAGGGATAAAGGGGCCGTTAGGAACAACCTGATACGCTACCTCATGCGAGATCGAGGTGAAAAGTAGGTAAATAAGAGGATAAATCCGGATGTTATTCATCACTGCGAGTATAAGCTCAAAACTTACTCCACCAAAAGGTTAGAGCAGGAGAAAAATCAAAAACCAATCTCATTTATAAGCTCAAAATGTGGAATATGGGCTAAAAATAAGGTGAAGGGGGTTAAAGCCCCCTATCCATCTGTGTGGCACTGTTCCTATTTAACTAACTAACGCACCTTACGGCGAATACCCAGGATCAATACGGCACTCAGTGCTCCCAGAAGCGCGATCAGCCCGATCGGGCTCAGCAGTGGCGCCTGGGTGCACGGGCCGACACTTACCGTAGCGGTATCCGTACAGCCGTTTGAATCTTTAACGGTAAGGGTCGCGGTGATTGGCTCGGTAACAACCCTTGAGACCACCTGGCCAGTTGCCGTACCACAGTCACTGAAGCTCCAGGACCAAGTCGTGATGGTTAACCCCGACACATTGGGATCTGTTGTCGCGCTACCGGTGAACGTGATCACGGTACCGCCTTCCTCGAAGCAGCGCGGATCAGCAGACGCATACGCTTTCGGGGGACAGGCTACATAGACAGCTTTCACCGTTTCGTTGTACAGACTCTGGTTATCGTACCCAGAGACCTTAACCGTCTTCCAACCGCAGGTCGCATAGGTGTGGATCGGCGAGCTTGCGCCTCCTGAAATCGGGCCTTGAGTTGTCCCGTCGCCGAAGTCCCAGGTGTGGTTCACCACATGGCCGTCGGGATCATACGAGGTGCACACAAATTGCACCGCGAGACAGCCATAGCCGTACAAGCTGATGTTGAAATGAGGTGGCACATGCGGTTCAAGTGTAACATTGTGCTGTCCGGTACCGTTGGACCACGTACCGTCGTCATGCTTACCAATGGCCGCCATATTGTTCGTTATATTTCCGGCTGCCACATCCGCAGCGGTAAGCGCATAATTGTAATAGTAGGTTACCGCAGGACTGCCCTCGGCCAGGGTAATTGCCGCTGCCGTTAGTTCTACCCAGCCAACCTTGTTGTCTCGATCGTTCGGATCGGCACCCGGTGGCACCTCATAGACACGTCCTGTCCAGGCACCTGCCCCGGGGTTCGGCTGTATAGGGTTCTGGACCGAAATGCTGAAATTAACCAGATAACCGACCTGTGCAGGAACACTTGTGGGCCCTGATTTCCCCTGGGTTAAAATCCCCTGAGCCTGAACATCTGCGGTTGCCATAGGTGCAAGAGCTGCAACCACGATGAATAGTAAGAGTGCACTCACCATACCAAAGATTATTCTCTTATCCATTTTTTCACCTCCTAAGTTTTCCTGATGATCTCGGACCGGCTGATCTCGCCGTCCGCTGCAGGTATCCCAGTTAGTTACCACCTTTTTTTAGCCGCCAATCATGGCTCCGCTAAAGAAGGTGAGCAACTTATCCGTACTAAGCAATTCTCGTTGCGGGTATATAAGCGTTTCGGTGCTTCAACACGGCCCCGGAAGCCGCGATCGCAACAGGAATTTATAAGGTCCGTATCCACTCCACGGGCCCTGCGCTGTGAATTGAAGACGCTTCCCGTGACCAAGAAGGAATTAAGGGTCTGCGACGGGCCACCGGTGCCGTTACGCTGACTGACCTGCAGTGTCAGCGCGGTGCCTGAAGGCGCCCGGAGCAGCGGAAGCGCGCGATGGACGGTAAGCAGCGCGGAAGAAGAAGAAGCTGGGTGCTGCTCTTTCTTCGCGGGTCGCGGCCTGCCTAAAGGACCTTCAAGACCAAAAAGGCGGCCCAAACGGGCCCCACAGAACGGGCTAGCGCGCACGGTCGTACGCTGTTCGCGTGCCTTTCAGTGCCGGTTCTTCGCTGTCTCTCCACCTCGCTGCGCGGGAAGACCACGCGCGCCGTTTCCTGCTTCGCTCGGATCATTCCTGACTGATGAAGCGGACTGAAGCAGGTGACTGCGCAAACAAAGAGCGCGTCGGGCACGGTCGCTTCGGTCATTAGTCATACAGAGCAAAGTTACTTGCATACATACCCTTTTATTTGCTGGTATGGGTTAAACTACTGTACGGTCAATTGCATATGGCAACAGTAACCGTGAAGGTGGTCAGACTCCTTGCCCGTGCTGGTGGTGGCGAAGCAGCTGAGCAGGTCGTTGAGCTGATCCTCGCCACTGAAGGTAATTATCGGCGGGTATCGCTCAGGGACGATCAGCCCGCGCTCGTGGCCAGCGGCGCACTCGCGGTCAGTGACGACGTACGCATCGAGCACGCGTCCCCGGCATGCCGGGGAGCAGCCGGTGTGCGGCGGCTCACTGCCGGCCGTTACGCACGCATAACGAAGCTTGCACCGCCGATCGAGCCTCTCCGCGACGTTACGGAGACGAAGCTCACGGTGCTCGCGATCGCCCGACCCGAAAAAGGGAAGGTCTGCATCGCGGGCATCGATGAGCAGGGCGCGTGGCTGCGGCCGCAGGGCGTTCACGCCGTCGAACTGCTCGCCGCGACGAGACCGCTCTTCAAGAACCGCTGCGTATCCACGGTCTATCTCGATGCATGGCGTGGCCGCCATGCGCGCAAAGAGGATCGGTTCTTCGTGTACTGCCGCGGGGTGGAGCACGAGCTGTCCGAAGAAGAGCAGCGACTATTTTTAGCGCAGCATCGCGACGAGTCAGTTGATGCTGTTTTCACTCACGGGCGGAGCCTGGGTCTGATCAAGCCGCGGATCCTGCAGGTCTACGAAGAGCGCGCGCGGTCGAAGCAGCGCGAGACGGAGTACGAGCAGTATATACGGTTCAATTTCAAAGATGGCGCAGGCAGGGTATACCGGCGGTGGCCCTGCCGCTGCGCGGCCTTTTACGATGCCTGGACCGAGATGAAACGGAAGCACCGGTGGACCTGCGGCTGGCGCATGCTCACGTATCTGCGGCGGCATGAAACGTATTTTGCCATCGGGCTCACTCATACCGATTACGGGCGATCAACGCTGGAATACGGCGCGTATCCGATGATCGTGGGTGTGCATCTGGTGGCCCGCTCGAAGCGCGGTGTGCCCGCTCAATAACATACTAGACACTGAGAATGAGGAAGGAACAATCCTGTGAGGGCTAGTTCCTCCGCCTGCTACACGCGGATTGCGGTAAGCTGCGACCTCAAACCCAGCCACGTAAATGCATCGCTTCCACCACACGATCAACCGCGACGACGTATGCGGCCTGTCGCATGTTGATACCATAGCCCCGTGAGGCATCGAGCACAGAACGGTATGCGGCCGTCATCTTCTTTTCCAGGCGCTCGTAAACCTCTTCAATGGGCCAGCAGTACATGCTGATGTTCTGCACCATCTCGAAATACGAGACCGTGACACCGCCGGCGTTACAGAGGAAATCCGGGATCACGTGCACGCCCTTCTCGTAGAGTATCTTATCGGCCTCGGGCGTGGTAGGCCCGTTGGCGAGCTCTGCGAGGATCTTCGCCTTGATATTGCCCGCGTTCTGCTCCGTGATCACGTTCTCCAGCGCGGCGGTGATGAGGATATCCACCTCGAGTTCGAGCAGCTCCGCGTTCGTGATGGCCGCCGTATCCGGTGTCTCGACGACCGACCTGGTAGCTGCTTTGTAGCTGCAGACCTGCTCCAGGTTCAGCCCGTTCTTATTATAAGCGCCACCCTTTGAGTCGCTTACCGCGACGACGTTCGCGTCGAAGAGCTCTTTACAGAGAAATGCCGCGTTACAGCCCGCGTTGCCGTAGCCCTGGATGGCAACTGTTGCATGCTTCAGGTTAAGTCCGAGCTCCTTTGCCGCCTCCCGGATCGTGTACATCCCGCCACGCGCGGTCGCATCCTCGCGGCCACAGGAGCCGCCGATGCAGACCGGCTTACCGGTGATACAGCCAAAGATGTTGCGGCCCGCGAGCTTTGAATACTCATCCATCATCCAGGCCATCACCTGCGAGGTCGTATACACATCAGGGGCAGGAACATCCTTATCGGGCCCGATGAACTGCCAGATCTGATTGATATACGCCCGGCTCAACCGCTCCAGCTCATGCTCAGAGAGCGACTTCGAATCGCAGACAACGCCACCTTTGCCGCCGCCCAGTGGTAATCCGAGCAGCGAGCACTTCCAGGTCATCCAGGCCGCGAGCGCACGCACGGTATCGATCGTCTCTGCAGGATGGAATCGAATACCGCCTTTCGTCGGCCCCAGCGCATTGTTATACTGAACCCTGAACCCCTGAAAGACCCGCGTCGTCCCGTCATCCATCCGTACCGGAATGGATACATGCAGCTCCCGCATAGGATGTCGTAAGAACTCGTGCACATCCTTGTCCAGCATGAGTATCGCCGCGCATTCGTCCAGCTGTTTCTGCGCCATCACAAACGGATTCTGTTCGGTCATGTCTCTACCGCTTGTTGTATTATCAGTGGATACATAAAAGACACATGAGCATGCAGCACAGCGCCACTAAAGGATGGTAAACGGCCGCCCAAAACGCCCTTGCACGTGGTACTTCGCGCTTCCTGGAATGCGCTTACGCTCGTCGAATGGTTTGTAGAACGATACCACTACTCGACCGAGACCGTGACGGTCTCCTTCCGCTCAGGTTCAGGCTCGAGCTCGGTCTTGTACTGCTCGAGGAGCGTGATCTCCTTCTCGATCAGCTTCGTAAAGGCTTGCAGGGTACTGATCCGCCATTCGATGAGCTTCGCCGCGAGCTTCGAGGGCTGGGACACGTAGCCCTCCAGCGAGCCGAGAGCGTTACCCGTGAGGTCTGACGCGATCTTGAAGGGTACCGTCGCGGTACCCGCAAGAATGCGAACCGCCTTGACCAGATCTTCATCTTCCCAACTCATTTTTTCTCCTTTTTCCATCGTTCATCAGTGAAGTATATATGGAGCGCGTCATTTAAGAGCTTCGCCTTATCAAGCTTCATGAGGTGCGCAATCGCGGGAAGCGGAATGAAATTACGCGCTTCGCCTATGTCAGTTGCGATAACGACCGAAAGATCCTCACCCACTCGCTCCACCTCGGTCACTTCACGGTAATTGCCCGTGGACGGGAGCGGCACGACCACTTCCAGGCCGCCTTCGATCTCCTTGACGGTGATCGCATGCCCCTGGTAATAGACCTGTGCGGGATCTTCACCATCGAATAATTCCTGGCCCACCTCAGTGAGGAGCTTCAAGCCCTTTACCTCAGATTGGAAGAGCCGGAGCTTCTTCAAGGGCAGTGGATGGAATGCCAGTTCTGAATCCGCTATATACCGTTCCTGCGCCTCTTTCCAGTCCCTGAAGTACGCATCGTGCACGCCTTCGGGAATGATCTTGTTCATCACCGCGAGATCGACGTTAATGTCGTAGAGGTTGGCGAGCAGATACGTCCGTTTCAGGTTCTGTATGCTGAATGCCTCGGGATTCGCGATCAAGCGTAAGCTGGTGACCGTACGATCAGAGATGATCTTCTGCAGCCTCTGAAGTATCCGCAGGAGCTTGATATCCTGACTGATGACCTCCTTGCCCGGTGTGGGGATCCCCACGATCGGCTCAGCCACCTTCGCCAGGCCCACGAACGGTGCCACGAGCTTGATCACCTTCGTGGCTGTAGAGCCGAGCAGCGTGGGCAGATAAATGTTCTTCAGCGCGTCGCCCGAGGGCACGGTATCGAGCACGATCACGTCGTACTGCTTCGATTCCACGTACTCGACCAGCTTCAAGAGCGAGACGAACTCGGTCATATTCGGCAGCGCGGCGATCTCGTAGGCCAGCACCTCATCGACCCCTTTTGACTTGAAGAGCGAGACGACGTACTCCTGGATCGCCCCGTAGGACTCCCGCGCCTCCCGTATCGGATCGATCTGCACCGCCCAGAGCTTCTCCATGATCGCCGTCGGCCGGTAGTGCACATCAGTCTCGAGCGCGTCCGAGAGCGTATGTGCTGGATCTGACGAGATGATCAGGGTCTCATAGCCTCGCTGGGAGAGCGCCAGCGCCGTGGCACTGGAGATGACCGATTTCCCCGCGCCGCCCTTGCCGGTATAAAAGATTACGCGCATGCGTTTTTAGTTCCTCGTTTGGGTACTGTAGAGCTCATGAATCGTGGAGACGTCACGTCCCCAGCTCTATACACACCTTCCATTCTGAATTACGGGTTAATAAAGGATATTCGGAGTCCGTCCTCGACAAGTTTGGCCTTTACGAGCCGCATTGCACGTGCGCGTGCGGGTAACGCGACGAAGTTCCGTACCTCGCCCAGCTCGGTCGCCATCACCACCGAGAGATCCTCGCCCACGCGCTCGACCTCACAGCGGGCCGCGCAGTTGCTCGCGGACGGCAGCGGCACCAGAAGCTCGAGGCCCGCCTCGGTCGTTCGAACCTTCACGGGCTCCCCGGTGTAATAGATCTGTGCAGGGTCTTCTGAGCCGAAGAGCGCCTCACCGATGCTTGAAAGACTGGCCAGGCCGCGGATCGGTGGCGGGACGAGCTCGAGTCTCTTGAGCGGCACGGGTCGAATCGCGGCCGCCAGCTCCGCCTGATTACGCTCCTGCTCCGCGCTCCAGACGGCCGAACACGACTGGAGCAGTTCGTCCGGCATGACCCCGTTCATGATCGCGAGATCAACGTTGATCCCGTAGAGTTGTGCGAGGAGAAACGTCCGCTTCATGCTCTGGATACTGGCGGTATCGGGCGTTGCGATCACCCGTAAGCTGGTGTGTTCGCGATCGTGTATGATGCGCTTCACGTTCCTGAGCGTCTCGAGTAGTTTGATATCTTCGTCGAGCACCTGCCGGTCGGGAGTAGGGATACCAATGATCGGCTCGGCCACCTTCGCGACCGCCGCAAACGGAGCGGTCAATTTGATGAGCGTTGCGGCATTCGAGCCGAGCAGCGCCGGCAGATAGACGTTCCTCAAGGATTCACCCGACGGGAGCGTATCAAGGACAACCGCATCGTAGGCGTGCGCGTCACCGAACTCAACAAGTTTCAGGAGCGCGATGAGCTCGCTGGTCAGCGGTAATGAGGCGAAGGCATAAACGAGCTGCTCATCCAGCTCTTCGACCCTGAAGAGTGCGAGCACATAATCGTGGATGCGCTGATAGTTCGCCTGGATCTCACGGAGCGGATCGATCTGCAGTGCCCAGAGCTGCGCGGCGATCTGCGTGGGCACAGACTGAACGTCGGTCTCGAACTGTGTGGAAAGGGCATAAGCAGGCTCGGTCGAGATGAACAGTGTACGATAGCCGCGTTGCGCCAGTTTCAGTGCCGTTGCCGCTGAGATAACCGACTTACCCACGCCGCCCTTGCCGGTGTAGAAGAGCACTCTCATGGTATCTACCTATCTATCTTTCTGTCTGTCTGTCTATCATAATATCTCCGTCTTTCTTTCGCCTCAAGGAGAAATAGAGCCGGATTATGCTGGAGAAGAGTACGGCGCTATCGCTGACCGCCTTCACCTTGGTGTTAGCGGCACCTTTATCCTCCCAGTGCACGGGCAGCTCCTTGATTCGGTACCCTTTGCGCTGCGCGCGCACAAGCAATTCGGTATCCCAGAACCAGTGCTCGTCCTGGATCTCATCCAGCAGGTGGAGAAGGGACGTTCTGCGGAAGGCTTTGAACCCGCACTGGTGATCGCGCAGCTTCGAGTGCAATATGAGTCGCACGAGGAAGTTATACACGGTGCTCAGTACGCTTCGTTTCAACGATCGCTTCGTTTCGCTCGCCCTGAGCAGGCGCGAGCCAATAGCGAGGTCATAGTGCTCGTCGCGGATGGCGCTGATGAGCGGCTTGAGATACGCCAGATCGGTGGAGAGGTCCACGTCCATGAACATGATGACCTCGCCTCGAGCGGCCTTAAACGCGCGATTGAGCGCCTTCCCGCGGCCCAGGCGCGCGTCACTGTGCATATGCCGCACGAACGGATCGTCCGCGGCGATAGCGCGCGCAAGCTCAGCGCTGCCATCGGTGCTGCCATCCTCAGCGATGACGAGTTCGTACGAGGGCGTAACTGCAGTTATCGCTCGCTTCGTCTGTTCTACCGCCGCTTCGAGCTTACCCGCCTCGTTATGTGCCGGGAACAGGACAGAAACTGCCACCTGGTCTCGTCCGGGTTCGCGCATCTTCGGCCTCCCACACACACAGTTATAGAAAGTATATCTACTATGATACCTCGATCATACATACATACATACATACATACATACATACATACATACAGCCCCATCAGGTGCGATGAGCCATCAGATCACCGCATCGCTCGGTTAGTCAGTCACCCTGAGGGCCGGGGGCTATATATAGTTAGTTAGTTAATATTGAATGACGCCGAAGTTAAAGGTAAGAGCATGCAGGGAGGTTTTGACGCGCGTTTGCAGCTCCGGGTGCTGGTAGTAAAGGGCATATAACATAAACTAAACGATCGAGCTTCAGGATTGCACGCCTAACTAAAAAGAAGAAAGGAGGGAGCGCATGCTGGAAGACTGGAACGTGATAGTAATAGGTGATGGCGATCGCGAGCAGGAACTGTTGGCAGCTCTGGAACCGGACGGCGAATTTGAGCGGTCGGGGTTTCGGGACGTGGTGATCGGGCACGTCGAGGATATTGTGGAGTTCCTCGAGGATGCGGAGCAGGGGAAATACCCGACGTTGCAGCGGGTAATTCCCATTGAGGATACGTTCTATACCTCGCCCGAGCTGTTAGTCGACCGGTTGAAGATGCGGCTCGAGCGGTACATCGATGAGATCGAGCCGGGCGAGACCTTCGGGATCCGCGTGGAGCGACGTGGCATGAAAGAGTCAATCTCGAGCATGAAGGTGGAGCGCGAGGTCGGTGGCTATTTCTTTGACCTGGTGGAGAAGGTACAGGGCAGGAAGCCAAAGGTGAACCTGAACCATCCGGACAAGTTGATCGCGATCGAGATCATCGGGAATCAGTGCGGCATCGGGTTCATTACGCGGGAGATGCTGGAGAAATACCGTGTGATCAAGGTGAAGTAGTGCAGGTACTCCGGGCAAAAGCGTTCGGCTATGCTTCGGTAGTTCGCAAGAGGAAGGACTGATGCGAGCGAAGAGGGTACTGACCATCGCGGGCTCGGACAGCAGCGGTGGCGCGGGGATACAGGCGGATATCAAGAGCTTTGCGGCTCTCGGCGTGCACGGGATGTCGGTGATCACCGCGATTACCGCCCAGAATTCGTCCGGTGTGCACGCGGTACACGAGGTGCCGGTCGAGATGGTGGCGGCACAGCTCGCCGCGATCACGGCAGATGAGGGCCTCAGGGTCGATTACGCGAAGACCGGTATGCTCTACTCCACCGTGATGATCGAGACGGTCGCACGGGCGCTGGAACGCTCTGAGATCCCGTTCGTGCTCGATCCGGTGATGAAAGCAGGTGCTGGTGGGGCGCTCATCGAAGATGCCGCGCTCCATGCACTGACCCTGCACCTGTTGCCGCTCTGCGCGGTGATCACGCCGAACGTGCCCGAGGCAGAAATCCTGAGCGGTTTGCCTATCAGGACCAAAGACGCGGTGAAGGCAGCCGCACGAGCGATCCACGCGCTGGGCGCAGGGGCAGTCATTATTAAGGGCGGGCATCTCGCGGATGAACTCGCCGCGGGCAGAGCGACGGATGTGCTCTACGACGGCGCATTCGCGGAGATCAGCGCACCGCTCGTGAGATCGGAGCGGATCGTGCACGGTGGCGGTTGCACCTTCTCCGCCGCCCTGGCTGCGGAGCTGGCGAAGGGGAAACCGGTGCAAGCGGCTGCTGCAACGGCGAAAGGGTTCGTCCATGACGCGATCGTCAATGGTGAGTTCGTGTCCGGATTGCTCGTGGTGAACCAAACACAGGGACTGCAAACAGACGCAGACCGATACGGGACTGCGGAGAACGTGCGGCTGGCAGTGGGCAGGTTGAAAGCGACCATCGGGTTCGAGCAGTTGATACCCGAGGTGGGCACGAACATCGGCATGGCGATCGACCGTGCGACTGGCGTGCAGGACGTTGCCGCGGTGGACGGCCGGATCGTCCGCACGGCAGAGGGGGTAAGAGCGGGCTGCGTCGCCTTCGGTGCCAGTGACCACGTGGCGCGACTGATACTGGCGATGCGGGCGCAAAACCGCGCGTACCGGAGCGCACTGAACGTTACCTTTGCACCTGAGATCCTTGCGGCCTGTCACAAGCTCGGGATGACCGTCAGCACGTTTGAGCGCGATCGCGAGCCGGAGGACGCGAATACGATGGACTGGGGCGTGGCGGAAGCGAGCAAAGCGTTCGTTCCCGACGTGATCTTCGATCGTGGAGCGGTGGGCAAGGAGCCGATGATCAGGATCTTCGGGACCTCTGCGGTCGAGGTCGTGGAGAAGGTGCGAAGGATCGTGGCCGCGTTAACGTACGTATAAAAGCTTTTTCTTACTCTCCTCAAAGCCATCGCTCTTATGTAACTGAGTACGTAAGTAACGAACGAAAGAACGAACGAACGAAAGTCCGATGAAGAAGGTTATTCGCGACCCACTCCACGGCTATATCGAATTCGATGAGCTCGCCCGTGCGCTCATAGATACGATGGAGCTGCAGCGGCTGCGGCGTATCCACCAGCTCGGGTTCGCCTATCTCGTCTACCCGGGCGCGAACCACACGCGGTTCGAGCATTCGCTCGGCACGTATCATCTGTTGTGCCTGCTGCTCGACCGGCTCGAGGTGCCCGCAGCAGAAGAGCAAGAGCTGCTCGCGGCCGCGCTGATACACGACGTGGGACACGGTCCGTACTCGCACGTGACCGAGCCACTGCTCAAGAAGTACACCGGGAAGGGGCATGAGGATATCGAGACGGTGCTCTTCCCCGAGCGGGCCGAGCAGGACGGTGCCCGGAGGTCTGAGACGATTACCCCGACGATTGCGGAAATCCTCGATGCGTTTAGATTGGACAAGCGCGCGGTGCGGGGCTATATCAAAGGAGAGCGGGCGGAGTGCTGGACGAAACGGGATCTCTCGCGGATACTCAACGGCGAGATCGATGTGGACAAGATGGATTATCTGGTACGTGATTCGTACTATACCGGCGTGGCCTACGGCGTGGTGGACAACACGCGCCTCATTCACGGCCTGGATTTTGTCAATGACGAGCTCGTGCTCACCGAGAAGGGGATTCTGCCTGCCGAATATCTGCTCTTCTCGCGGTTCCTGATGCAGCCGACGGTCTATAACCACCATACCGGGCGGATCGCGCAGCTGATGTTCACGGCTGCTCTGGATGCCGTTATAGGAGCAAAAACCGATGCGTATGACTGCGCTGCCGCACTGCGACGTATGGACGACGCGGAGATAACTATCCAGCTCAGAAACGCGGACGGGTATCCACAGGAGATGATCAGGCGGATCGAGGCGCGACGGCTGTTCAAACGCGCGGTATATACGACCCTCAGCGATCTGGACCCGAGCGTTGTTGACACATTAGGGGACGACCATGAGGTGGAAGCGCTCACCTTAGAGCTCAGTCAGCGTGCGGGCGTTGACCCACGCTACGTGCTGCTGGACGTGCAAAAGCCCCGGAACGAGGTATTAGCAGAGAGCACCGCGAAGGTGGTCGTCGGGCACGAGTCCCGGAGTTTACGCGAAGTCTCCTCGCTCGTCGCCTTACTCAGTCGCGAGTTGGAGAAGCGGTACAAAATCGGCGTGTATACCCCTGATGAACACCGCGGTGCGGTGAAGCATGCAGCAGAAGCGATCTTATGGCCGTGAAACCGGCCGATGAGTACGCAGCACAGCAGATCACGCCCCTTTCGCCGCTTCCACCGCAGGCGGGGCGAAGATATCCGCAAGCGATTTCCGACCGTACTCCTTCACCACGACGTTGACCTGCGAGATCTCCGTGGAGATCTCAGTACCGCGCACGGATTTCCGGCGGCGTTTGCCCTGCTCCTTCGGATTGTACCCGGGCGGGCTCGTGATCAATATTCGCTTCCGCGCCGATCCCGCAACGTCCTTCCGCATCGGCATCCCCTGCATGTCCGAGCCACCGGTTATCTCCAGCACGTAACCGCCGAGCCCGATGATGTCCGCATCCACGAGGTCACCGATACGCTTCCCAATGAACAGCGCGTTCGCTTCCGCATCCTTGCCCTCGAGCTTGTACGCCTTTCCGGTCTTCGAATCACTTATCACTATCTGCATCTTCGTGCTCCCTTTACGTTCACCACCATACACTATCACCTTTCTTACTTAAATTATACCCGGCCACGGTGCTGATCCCGGGAACCAGGCAGTGACGGTAATCGCGCTCGCGATCGCCCGTAGAGAGAGCAGCCCGGGGTTACCGTAGCGTTTTATTCCGCCCGGAACTGCCGTCTTCGCTTGATCTCCTGCAGTTCCTCGAGCACCTCCAGCTCTTCGGGGGAGAGCACGCCGCTGTGTCTCTTGAGCTCCTCAACTTCCTCTTCCTTCAGGTTCACGTAGAGCACGTCGTTCTCGTTAATCTGCCGGCCGACGGTGGGCTTCCGGAGCGCGATCGCGACCTGCATCCCCTGCTCGGCACGTGATATCCGTTCGCCCTTGTCCTGGATCTCGTTGATCGGGCCGATGTTCGAGCCGTCGAGCTTCAGGAGCTCCACACCGGTCTTGATCTTGCCGGCTACAATGTCCACACCGACGATCGCGGGTTTGCTCTGCCTGAAGAGGCAGCCGGGCAGTATCCTGACCTTTGCAGGCGTGTTCATGCGCTCGAGCAGCGCGCGCTTCTCCTGCTCATGCTCGTGCTTCACCCAGGCCTCATAGTCCTCGATCAGCCGGTAAATCACGTCGTTTACGAATACGGGAAGCGCCATCTGCTCAGCTAACTCCTTCGCATCGGGCAGGAGACCAACACTGAACCCGAAGATCACCCGTAAATACCGGTCGCGCACCGTCGTCGCCTCCATCACATCGTGTTTCGAGATGTTCCCGACGTCCGCGCGCATGATCGCCTCAATGCCCTGCTCCTTCAATTCCTGCGCGAGCGCTTCCAGCGAGCCCATGGTGTCCGCTTTGATAATGAGCCCTTCGGGCACCGTCGCCAATTTGAGCGCGTCGAGTGCGCTCTTCACGTCCGCTTTCACCGCGTCCCGACTCTCCGCTGCAAGCACCACGCGCACCTGCGAGCCGGGCAGTGCGAACTCCAGGTTCGGTGCCACGATCTTCACCCCAGCCGCGGCATGCACGGTCTTCACCCGCTCGAATTTGCGCTCTGTGCGTATCTCCTGGAGTGCTCGGGGCTTCAAAAGCCCTTTCACCTTCGTCACGATCGGCTCCTCGTCCGTGCTGCCCACCACGATCGTATCGCCGACGCTCAGCTTGCCATCGTAGAGGATCACGTCGAGCGTGGTGCCGAGCCCCTTCTCCTCCTTCTTCTCCAGGATCGTGCCCACACCCGCCTCTTCCACATGCAGCCCCAGGGTGCGTTCGAAGTACTTCTGTGACAGCCCGATCAGTACCAGGAGCAGATCCGCAATGCCCTCGCCGGTCTTCGCACTCACGGGCACAATGGCGACATTCTTCGCGAAATCCTTTATCCGGTCGTATCGATCAGCGGAGAAGCCCTTCTCGTGTAGATCGCCCGCAACGGTATAAATCCGGGTGTCGATCTCCTGCTGCAGATATTCCGGCTGCGTACGGTAATTGAGGATAAAGGGCTGTTTCTTCGAGTGCCAGCCCCGTATCCGGTCGATCTTCGTAAGCACGACGACGAACGGCGTCTTCAGCATCCGCAGCACGTTCAGCGATTCGTAGGTCTGCGGCTGAAAGCCTTCCATCACATCGATCACGATGACCGCAACGTCCGCGAGCGCGCTGCCGCGTTTGCGTAACGAGGCGAAAGCATGATGGCCGGGAGTATCAATGAAGAGCAGCCCGGGGATCTTGATTCCGGACCAATCAGAGCGTAAGGGCTGGCAAATCGCCTTGATCGTCTCTATAGGGATCTCCGTGGCGCCGATATGCTGCGTAACGCGACCTGCTTCCTTCTCCGCCACCGCGGTGCCGCGCAGGGAATCGAGTAACGTGGTCTTCCCGTGGTCGATGTGCCCCACGACAGAGAGTATCGGTGTCCTGATCGCGCGTTCCGTGCTCATACCGCTCGCCCCCCAGACTCATTTCAGTCACGTTCGTTTAGTTCTTTTTAGGCCACCAGGAGAAAAAGCCCTTCTGCTCACCCGCATCATCGTGGTGGTCCCCTTCGCGCTCACGCTCCTCCTGATCAAATTCCAGGAGCAATTCCTTCTGCCGCTTGCTCAGCTTTCGCGGCGTCTGCACCCGTACGCGCACGACCAAATCCCCGCGGCCGTGGCCTTTCAGGTCCGGCATCCCCTTATGCTTCAGCACAAAGGTCGTGCCCGATTGTGTGCCCGGCGGTATCTTCAGCCGCTCACTGTTGCCATCAATCGTGCTCACCTCGATCTCATCGCTGAGCGCGGCCTGCGCGAATCGCAGGGGGACCTCGCAGAGGAGATCGTTCCCCGACCGCAGGAAGAAGTCATGCGCACGTACCTGCAGCACCACGTACAGATCGCCCGGTGGCCCGCCTCGCTCGCCTGCGCTGCCTTCGCCCGCGATGCGCAACCGACTGCCGGTGTCCACGCCGGGCGGCACCTTGACGGTAAGCTCCTTCGTCATCCGTAATCGCCCGCGACCGTTGCAGTGTGTACAGGGGTTCTGGATTATCTGACCCGCGCCAGCACAGCGCGGGCAGGCGGAGATAGAAATGAGCTGCGCAAAGCCCTGGCGGTGCGCTCTTCGCACCTGACCCGTGCCGCCACAGTCAGGACAGGACGCCACGCCGCCGGGCGCCGCGCCGGTACCGTCACAGGATGAGCAAACGTGCTCTTTCGAGATGGTTATGCTCTTCGCCACACCCGTCGCCGCTTCTTCCAGCTCGATCTCAAGATCGTACCGGATATCACGCCCGCGCTCAGGGCCATAGCGGTGTTCGGGTCGTGCGTAACCGTGGCCAAAGAGATCCTCGAAGATGGTGCTTCCGAACCCTGAGCTGGCGTTCCTGCCCTGGGTGCGGCCGAAACCGAAATTACCGCCGAAGATGCCTCTGAACAGATCACCGAAGATATCCTCGATATCGTTATAGTGCGTGAAATCAGACCATTCGAAGCCGCCAGGACCAAAATTAACGCCGGCAGGGCCAAAGCGGTCGTAATTTGCCCGTTTCTGCTGATCGTACAGGACCTCATAGGCCTCGGAGATCTCTTTGAACTTCTCCTCCGCCTCCTTCGGACTCTCCTTATTCAAATCGGGATGGTACTTCTTCGCCAATCGTCGATAGGCTCGTTTGATCTCGTCCTTCGATGCGTCCCGCTCCACGCCGAGAATGGTATAATAGTCCCTTGTTCCAGCCAACTACCGTACTCCTTACGCTCTACTTACTGTAGAGTGCCGGAGCGATATAACTTTTTTAGCCCCTGGAGAAGCTTCACTTATTCACCGCTTCGTTCCATCAGAAATACCCCGCGAACGGGTAGTAAGAGCAGTCCCCTTTATATATAACCTCCACCTTGAGTTCATTTGTTCACTGAACCAGTGAAGGCGGTGAAGGCGCGATGAAGGTGCGGGTGGAAGTGACGGATGACGCGGGCGTGAAGTCATCCATAGAGAAGGAGGGCGATTTGCAGCTGGAGATGCTCAAACAGGCCACGATCAAGGACGTGCTCAAGTTTTTGGAAGGGCAGCTTGCCCCGATCTCCTTACAGGACGCTTACGATCCCGATGGCGAAGGGCTCACGATCAAAGAGCGGCTTGCTTCTTTCTTGCGCTATGACCCCCATGCACCCCAAGGGTGGTTCACGTCTTCACAGCTGCGGCGAATTTACGAAGATAAATTTGAAGAGAGCGTGCGGTTGAGCACCATCTCGACCTACCTGGCGGGCTTGCACGCGGACGGCATCTTAGAACGGAAAGGGAGTAGAGCAAAGCGCCAATACCGGGTCGCCACCGAGAACTTGAAGATCCCGGTCCTCTTCGATCTTGGTACTGGGGGTCATGAGATAGAGACGTTGAGTGTGAACCGTGACTGTTAACCCGCTGCGGTGTGCTCCTTCTTCGCCGCGCGAACCTCAGGCACCGGTTCACGGACGTGCGAAGGGCGCGCTCAACAGGTGTGCCGGGGATTCTGAAGCAGCGCCTTTATCTGCTCCTTAAATGCTCTGAGCGAGCCCTCGTTCCGCAGCACGAGATCGGCCTGCTTCATCGCCTCGCCCATCCCCCAGCGGTTCTCGCGCGCCTCACGCGCCTGAAACTCCGCGAGTGCCAGCGAGTCATCGCCGCGCCCACGATTCTTTATCCGTGTATAGCGCAGCGAAAGCGGCGCATCGATCAGTACGAGCACAAAATTCGTCCCAAACGCGCGCTTGAATGCTTCTACCTCAGGCACGCCTCGGATACCATCAACCACAATGAGCTTGTGCTCCGCTTCGGTCATACCGCTCACCAGCAGGTCATGGATACGGGGGATGCACCGTTTGGCAATGGCATCAAGCCCCTCATTCGCCCGGAGCTCGTTCGCTATTCTGCCCGCGTTCTCGTCAGTCACGGGCAGCATACGGCTCTGGAGCTCCGCCCGTATCACGTCGCCCATGGTGATGACGGGGATGTTCAGATCCTTCGCAACGGTGGCTGCGACGGTCTTTCCTGATGCAGGTGCGCCGATGAAGGCTAGTATCTGTAGCGTTCCTGCAACCACTTTTCCGCGGCACCTCGGGCAAATCTTCGCTCCGGTGTAGCGTGAAACACGTTAACGACCGTGAGCAATTCCCCTTTATGCACGGTACCATCATGGATAGGGAGAAAAACGACTTCGTCAAGAACCCGACGCGTCTCAACGCCCTTGGGCTTGCCCATCGCATCAGCTGTAAGCACCACACCAAGCGCATGTCGCAATGTGAGACAGGCTAGCACAATTGACTTCGGCGGGATCTCAACCTCTTCTATCTTGATCGTCACGGTCTGGTCTTTCTGCACGTCTTTGTCCTCCCGGGCGATGAGCATCTCCCACTGACCATGCGGGCCCACGGAATAGCCATATCTATACGCTACGGTCTCCAGCACGCATTTCTTCCCGCCGATGTCATCCTCCCAGTACACATACTTTATCTTCGCCATGTTCTTGGTATTAGAGTAGAGCATCACTAGTCTTTAAGTTTTCCGGTTGAGCGAGCCGCGCCAATCGCTTGTCCCAGTACTCATCCATCACCTGCGATTCCGCTGAATTCTCGAAGACGAGCAGGGTACGATCCGCCTGCGTGATCACGCCGAGATAATTCAACATGATGCTCTCCCACTCGTTCTCGGTCAGCCCGCGGCCGACCGCGGCCTCGATCACCTCGCGTTTGAAGATCAGCCGCTCGTCGCCTCGTATCCTGATCAGCATCCCGAACCAGAAGAAGGTGGCATTATTCGCGGCATTGTCCGCGCAGAGCGCCTGTGCGGCCCGCAGATTTGCCGGTATCGCCTCAAGAAATACGCTCACCATGTTCGCTCGTTTACCTTTTTACCTGAGCTCAGCTTAAAGACCACTTCCTCGCCCTGCTCTCGTGTTCTGATTCTCACCTCGTGCAAGGGCGCTGCGCTAAGCGCCTCAGCCGCGAGCTCTTTCAACTCCGCACGGCTGAAAACTGCAGTTGCATCGAGCGTTCGACCCGAAACGACCTCTGCCCGCCCCTGCTGGATGATGTACGGTTGCGCATGGGCACCCCGTGCAACAAGCTCGCGCGCGATTGCCGTCACCTCCTCACGGGCCACGAGTCCTTTGAAGACGGTGGTGATCACCTCGAACTCAACAGCCGCGTGAACGCAGACCTCGAGCGTGCGTTTTACCCGTGCCGCAACGCCCGTGGCCCGCGTTAGCTCGTCGTACCGCGCCCCGGACGAGAGCGGTGCCTTGATATCAAGGAAGAGCTTCTCAACGAGCCCTTGGTGCAGGAGCGATTCGACCGCATCGGGATAATAGCCACAGGTCTGCACGGCAACGAGCAGCCCCTGCTTCCGGGCAACGGCCGCAAGTGCTTCCAGTGCGACCGGCTGCATGCACGGTTCACCACCCGAGAGCACGACCGCATCGATGACGCACGCGTTCTTCACGATCTCGGCCTCAAGGTCATCCAGGTCCACGTAGTTCGAGCCCGCGCGGATCTGCGCGTTCTGACAGTAAACGCAGTTGAGCGGGCATCCGCGCAAAAAGATGACCATGGCGGTCTTGCCGCGCCAATCGATGGTAGAAACGGGGACGATATCGCCGAGGTTTACGGCTGCCATGCATCAGAAATAATCGACCACGCGCTCGAGCGCCCGCGCAATGAGGTCGGCGCAGTTCGTGAGATCCTGTAAGCTCAACAGCTCGACCGGCGAGTGTATATAGCGCGTGGGAATGCTCACGATACCCGTGGGGATACCGCACTTTGTCAGATGGATCACGCTCGCATCGGTATTCCCCCCGTCCGCGACGCTGAGCTGGTAGGCGATAGTGTATTGAGCTGCGGTCTCTTTGAGCCAGTTAAGTACCGCAGGTGGCGTGATAATGCCGCGGCCCGAGGCGTCGGAGACGGTAATCACGGGGCCTTTTCCCAGCTCCACCGGCCGATCCTTCTTCTCTATGCCCGGATGGCCGCCCGCGACTTCCACATCGATCGCTAAGGCAACGTCCGGTGTGAGCGCATACGCAGAGGTTCGCGCACCTTTCAGGCCCACTTCTTCCTGCACCGTACCTACCGCATACACCTCACAGTCCGTGGTCGTTCGCTTGAGCGCCTCGATCATTACCGCAACGCCTGCGCGGTTGTCAAAGGCCTTACAGGTAACCCGTTCGTTACCGAGATCGGCGAGATGGCGATCGAGGATGACGGGAGTCCCGACTGAAATGCCCATCTGCTCCACCTCGTCTCTGGTTCGCGCACCGACATCGATGAACATATCTTCGAGTTTGATCACCTTCTCGCGCTCTTCCTGCTTCATGCCATGCGGCGGTTTCGAGCCGATAACGCCGTAGAGACCGCCACCTCTGGCCTGTAGAATCACGCGCTGGTTGAGCAGCGACTGGTCAAACCAGCCGCCAATGGGTGAGAAGGTGATAAAACCCTCGTCATTGATATGCTTCACCATGAGCCCGATCTCATCGAGGTGTGCGGCGAGCATCACGGACGGCTTCTTACCATGGTGCGTCGCGATCAGATTCCCGAGCTTGTCGATCGAGATCTCGTCCGCATAGTCCTCGAGCTCCTCCTCGACGATCACCCGTACCTCGTTCTCGTAGCCCGAGAGGGCATGTGCCTCAGCCAATTTCCTCAGCAGTTCTTTCAGTTCAGCCATGTTGCGAGAGAATCCCGCCTCCCGGATTTGAACCGGGGACAGCACGGTGTCCGCGCGCGGTAATAAGATCTTCGGGAGGTGATCTAAAACGCCACACTACAGCCGCGCACTCTTCCAGACTGAGTTAAGGCGGGACATATGTACAGTACATACCCACCGTCCCATATAAATATTGCCCGGTGCGCCGTTCCCGCCCGGACTATCGCCTCACCGTTCACCAGGGGGTACCGGCCGGTAACTCGGAGAACAGAACCACATCCACCAACTCGTTCTCCTCGAGCAGCTCTTTGCCCTTCGCCATGAGGAAGTAGCCATCGGCCTTTGCGAGCGTGGTGATTGCGCCCGAGCCAGAGAGTACGGGCGTAGCGCGGTGATACTCTTCCGGGCTCCCGGGCGCGCTGAGCTTAACGAGCACGTATTCGTTTCGCCCCGGCTCGGAGAAGATACGTTGCGTCACCTGTGCGGTGATTGTCCGACCAGATCGGCCCGCAAATTCGGGTGCCGCACCTGCGAGTCGGCGCAGCAGTGGTGCCACGAACTGGTTAAAGGTGATCAGCGCGGACGTGGGATTCCCGGGCAGGCCGAATATTGGCCGTTCCTGGATCATACCGAAGATGAATGGCTTACCGGGTTTAATGTCCACGCCGTGTACGAGCATCTCACCGCGCGCCTCTATCGCTTGGGGCAGCAAATCGCCAACGCCGGCTGAAGTACCGCCCGACACGAGAATAACGTCTGCTTCAGTCTCTATCGCTCGTTCTAGCAGTTGGGAGAGTGCTTCGGGGGTATCCCGAGCAATCCCCAGCGCGCAGGGGATACAACCGAGTGCTCGCACCGAATCGCAGAGGGTCTGCGCATTCACATCATAGATCTTCGCCGGGGGGAGCGCTTCACCCGGTGCGACGAGCTCGTTACCCGTAGAGAGAATGGCAACCCGGGGCTTTTGATGCACGAGGACTTCCGTGAGCCCGCATGCCGCCAGAACACCGGTCGCACGTGGCGTGAGCACCGTGTTAGTCGCCAGTATTCGCTCGCCCCGTTTGATGTCCGAGCCCGCATGCATCACGTTCTCAGCCGGAGCGACCGGTTTGAAGATCTGCACCGCTGTGACCGATCTGCCTTCACGGTGCTCCTGACACTCAGCGGCATTCTCGATCTTGACCACGGCGTTAGCGCCCGCTGGCAGTGATGCGCCCGTCGAAATACCCATACAGGAGCCTTCGGTCACGATGCGCGTGGGCTGCATGCCGGCGAAGAGCGTATCGAGGAGCTGCAGTGAGACCGGATGGACTTCATCCGCATAGAAGGTATCCGAAGCGACGACCGCGTAGCCGTCCATGGTTGCACGATCAAAGGGCGGGACGTCAAGCGCTGAGACGACCTCGGCTGCCGCAATGCGGCCAAGAGCCTCGGTTATGCTCACCCGTTCCACTGCACGGCCGCTCCTCGTCCAGTTCTCCACGAGCGTGGTCGCAACGCGTGCAATAAGCGCTTCTACCTCCTGCTGCTCCGTGATCTCCAGGAACTGCTTCCCCATTGACCGTTCACTGAGAAAGAACGGTCAGTCAGAGAAAAAGCTTCGTCCTGCCTGCTAGCTAGTCCGTGGTCTCCGTGGACTCGTCACTGCGCTTAGACTGCTTGTGAGCGCCGTAGCCCAGTGCCGTGAACATCTCCACCGGGAAGGGAATGACGACGGTCGTTGCCTTCTCCTCGGTCGCCACTTGGATGGTCTGGAGCATCCGAATAAACATGCCGCCTTCCTCTTTCTCGAGGACGTTCGCCGCCTCTGCGATCTTCTTCGCGGCCAGGAACTCCGCATCTGCCGCGATCACGCGTGCCCTTCGGTTCCGCTCAGCCTCAGCCTGCGCGGCCATCGCCCGCTGCATCTCCTTCGGCAGCTCCACGTCCTTGATCTCCACGGCCGAGACTTTGATCCCCCAGGGGTCCGTCGCGTCGTCGATGATCTGCTGCAGCTCCTTATTGAGCTTATCACGCTCCGAGAGCAATTCGTCCAGTTCCGCCTGTCCGATAACACTGCGGATGGTCGTCAGTGCGATCTGAGAGGTGGCATATTGATACTGCTCCACCTCGGTCACCGCCTTCTCGGGATCCAGCACGCGGTAATACACCACGGCATTGACCCGGGTCGTGACATTATCCTTGGTGATAACCTCCTGCGGCGTGACATCGAAGACAGCGACCCGCAAGTCGATCTTCACCATGGTCTCGAAGATCGGGATGATCAAGAACAGCCCGGGGCCTCGTGCACCGACCAGGCGTCCGAGTCTGAAGATAACGCCGCGCTCATATTCCTTGACCACCTTGATTGAGGAAGCTAAGAGCAAGATAACGAAGAATACGATCCCAATAACCCATTCGAAAGCCATGTGTCCACTTATCACCTCCTCCTAATCAGTATACACACCCTGGGCCTATATATACCTTTGCATTTGGGGGGCTGTCAACATGTTGGGGGTTGGTGATCTAAACGACCCATCTCATGCTGTATTTTTTACCCCTGCGGCATACGTTTCGAGCTGAATTTGCGGTAGCACTCCTTACCGTTACAGCCCCCATTTGGGCTCTGCCGTGCGTTCGCGGCGATTCTGAATAAAGGGTTAAATGCACCGACGAGCATGTAAGAGCATGATAAATGAGAAAACGGTTGTTCCCTCTCAGCATAAGCGCAATCTAAAGCAGCAGTATAATTGCGCGATACTCACGATCAGCACCTCGAAATACGGGAAGCAAGCACAGGGTGAGATCGATCCCGGCGATCGTTCGGGAGCGATAGCGCAGGAGCTCGCGCGTCAGCATGGACACGCGGTCGTGTATTACGCGGTGGTGCCCGATGATGAGCGCCTCATTGGAGACGGTATAGTTTCTGCGCTGCGTTCGGATGCCGATTTCATCATCACGACAGGCGGAACCGGCTTGACGACGCACGATATCACGATAGAAGTGGTGGGGCACCTGCTGGAGAAGGAGATACCGGGCTTCGGCGAGCTCTTCCGGCTCAAGAGCTATGAGGAGATCGGCACGGCAGCGGTATTGAGCCGTGCACTTGCCGGCGTGATCGCACAGAAAGTGATTTTTTGCTTGCCCGGATCACCTCACGCAGTTGAATTGGCACTGCGAGAGATAATCATGCCTGAGCTCGCGCATATCCTGAAGCACGTGCGCGAGTAAACTGCTGCTCGATCGTAACAGCAGAAATGAAGAAGGAACGAAGTGGGGTCGGTGCGATTTGAACGCACGATCGGCGAGTCTGGAGCCCGCTGCCCTACCGGACTAGGCCACGACCCCCCTTTTTCTGTATACCTGTAAGGCTACTCGTTTATTAAGTAAATGACGCTACGCAGCAGGCAAGAGATCGCCGCAGATCTCCCGCATCTTCGACTCGCCCTCGCGAGGCCCGCGCATAATGAGCAGATCGCCGCTCTTGATCACGGCACTTCCCGCGGGGTTATAGACCCACCTGCCCTCCCGTCGCCGGATCGCGAGGATGAACATCCCGGTGCGGGTCTCGATTCGCAACGTCTTGAGTGTCTGGTCAAATATCTCCGGGTTCTTCACTGCCATCTTCAGAATAATCTCGTCGGATTCCTCGATCGAGGCACGAAAGACCGGATGTAACGGGGTAGCACGAAGGACGACGTCCGCGATCTCGTAAGCGGCATCTGAAAGGATCTCTGAGGACGACGCGATATGCAGTAAGCCACGGAACTCCGCGAAATTGCTCCGCTTGGTCACCCCGCGCGCCGCCTCGATCACCAGGATCTCCAGCTCTTCCTTCATACGATCCATCGATTCTTCCATGTTCTTCACTTCTTGCGCGATCTCTTTACTGTAAAAGCGAACGGCGGAATACGCGAGCCCGACGATCAGCTCGGACAGGTTCTTCATATCCGCGATGAGATCGGCAATCTCCTCGGTGAGTCGTTTCTGCTGGAGTCCTTCTTCCGTCTCCTTCTCGCGCTCCTGATATTCGCGGCCCGTCGCCAGTTTACAGAACGCGGGTATGCCCTCAGTCGGACCTGAGGTAATGATCAGATCGTTCTCCAGCAGTCGCTCGTCCTTATCGGGCGAGAAAATCCAATGCGAGCCTCGTTTCAACGCCAGGACGTGCATACCCGTCTCCGTCTCGAGCTGCAACTCGGCCAGCGACTTATTCCTGAGTATTGACGACGGCTTGATCCGTACATTGAGGATCGCTTCCTCGAACTCCTCGCGGTCAAGATAGTCGGTGATGCTCACGGAGGTCGCGACCTTGGCAATGTCGCCTGCGGCATTCGAGATCTTCTCCGCCGCCGAGGCGATCTGCAAGATGCCGACGAACTCAAAGGCGTCTTCGATGCTCCGCACACCCAGCATGATCGCGATGCGCAGTTTGTAGAGCAACGAGTGCATCGTCTGCTCCAATTTGAACACTTCGTTCGCGATCTCCGGATTGTTGTAGATGATCGCGGAGTACGCGAGGTCGAGCATCGAGCCTGAGAGATCCTTCATCTCCACGAGCACGGACTTCGCATTGAACGTACTGATCTCGTCCCGCAATTCCTCTTGTGTCTTCACAGCCTGAGCACACCACCGTTAGTTACGAAAGAGCAATATCTGCTCCCAGAGTAAGCATATCCTTAAAGAAAGAGGGATAGGAGATCTTTACGCTGTCCACCCCGCTGACCACCGATTCACCGCGCGCGGTAAGAGCCGCAACCACGAGCGCCATTGCCAGGCGATGGTCATCGTGAGCAGAGACCGCTGCGGCCTGCAAGGGCGTGCCCTTCGTCCCTTCTATACGGAGGCCATCTTCCTTCTCGGTTATCCGCACGCCCAGCTTCGTGAGCTCCTCGGCGAGATACCGCAGCCGATCGGTCTCTTTAAGCCTGAGATGCGCCACACCCGATATGTCGGTCGTACCCGCAGCGACGGCCGCCACCACCGCTATGGTCGGCACCAGATCAGGATTCTCGCGCAGGTCTACCGAGATCGCCTGTAACCCGCCTGTTACGGTGCCGTTCACCTCGACAACGCCCGCCGACCGATCCCAGTGGAGAGCGGCCCCCATCGCTTCCAGTAAGGCGACGATCCTCGAGTCGCCCTGTGCGGACGGGAAGAGATTCCGGACCCGTACGGGTGAATTCGAGATGGCCGCAGCCGCCAGGAGATATGAGGCGGATGAGAAATCGCCGGGGACGGTATATCGTGCTAACGAGTACGCCTGTCCACCCGTAACCGGGAATGCGTAATCGCGAGAACCTTCAGGACACGAGCAGGGGATCTCAACGCCCGCCTGCTGGATGACCTCGGTCGTCATTCTCATGTACGGTACTGAACTAAGATTGGTCGCCAGGATATATGAATCATGGCCCGCAAGAGGACAGGCGATGAGCAAACCTGAGACGAACTGCGAGCTCTGGGACCCATTAAACGTGGTCGTGCCACCTTTGAGTGGCCCGCGAACCACGAGCGGGGCTGTTCCGTCAGCTTTCGTCGAGATCGCCTCGGCACCGAGATCTGTGAGCGCAGCCAGGAGCGCCCCGTTTGGACGTTTACGTAACGAGTCGTCCCCGGTCAACACCGTAACGCCCTCACACAACGCAGCGACCGCGGTGAAGAAGCGGAGCGTGGTGCCGGAGTTCCCGGCATTGAGCACATCATCTGGTGTCGCTGGCCGGCCGTCAACGCCGTCGATCAGCAACTTCGGGGCCGGCTCGTCACGGCGTACCGTAATACCGGCACCCAGCGCCCGCGCCGCAGCCATCGTTGCTTCCGTGTCACCCGAGAGCAAAGGATAGAAGATCTCACTCCGCTTCGCCAACGCGGCGATGGTGATGGCCCGATGGGTATAACTCTTTGAGGGTGGGGCGATAGCTTCACCTTCGATCGTGGACCTGCGTACCCGCGCGTTCATGAGAGCCGTGAATGGTAAAGGATCGTGCGTACGATTAATCACATGACCTCCTGATCAGTCGTGACTGGAATCCGTGATAGACCGAGAAGCCTTCGACGATTCGCGTCTCCGCTTTGGCGTCGAATGAGACACCGGGTGAATATAATGCGTTCGGCGATGCGCGACCCAGAACACAAGCGAGTCCTTTGCTCAGCTTCAGGTGTACCGTACCGGTCACGCGTTTCTGAGTCTCATTGATGAAGGCGTTGAGGTCGTCGTAGAGTGGATCCATAACCAGACCCTGGTAGACCAGCTCACCCCAGGCCTGATCAACCGCCGCTTTGAACCGCAGCTCGTTGCGCGTGAGCACGAGCCGCTCGAGATCGCGGTGCGCCTTCAGCAGTATCGTGGCCGCGGGATGCTCGTAGTTCTCGCGCGCCTTGAAGCCCAGGACACGATCCTCGATCATATCCGTGCGCCCGATACCGTGAATGCCGCCCACCTCATTCAGCCTCGTGATGAGCGTGAGGCCGTCCATTCGCTCGCCATTCAGCGCTACGGGTACGCCCTGCTCAAAGCTGACCTGTATCAATTCCGGCTTCTCCGGTGCCGCATCCTGGGAAACGGTCCATTTATAAATCTCTTCTGGCGGGTAGGCCGCGGGATCCTCCAATTCGCTCCCCTCTATGCTTCTGCTCCAGAGGTTCTCGTCGATGCTCCAGCGCTTCTCTGATTCAAAGGCGATACCGTGCTTCGCCGCATACGCGTGCTCCTCCTCGCGTGTCAAGCTCAACTCTCGTACCGGTGCCACAACTGCCAGATCGGTAGCTCTGAAGATCGCATCGAATCTGAGCTGGTCGTTGCCTTTGCCCGTACAGCCGTGTGCCACTGCTTCGGCGTCACGATTCTGCGCGACCACCACCACTTTCTTCGCGATCAATGGTCGCGCGATGGCCGTGCCCAGTACGTATCCCTCGTAGTCCCCGTTCGCTTTGATCAAGGGGAAGAGGTAATCGTGGACGAACTCTTGCCGGGCATCGAGGAGTAGCGCGACATCAGCGAGCTTCGTAGCACGATTCACGCCCTCTTTTATGTCTGACTCGGGCTGCCCCACGTCCACCAGCACCGCGATCACTTCGTCGTATCCGTACTGCTCGCGGAGCAAAGGGATGCAGACCGAGGTGTCCAGGCCACCGGAATATGCCAGCACTATGCGCTTCATGGCGCCCGCTTATATCTCGCCTCCTTCAGGTCAGTAACGAAAAGGTCACCGCTCAGGTGGCATAAGGGGTTCGCTTTCTCGAGATCCAGAACGCCGGGAGCTTTCCAGTACTCGTCCTTCACCGCCGCAGCCACGACCCGGCCCGTTATCCAGATATGGTCACCCAACTCGACCGCATGCTCGCAGGTGCATTCGAGCCATGCAAGCGCTTCTTTTATCCGCGGCGGCTTCACCGTGCTGGCTCGTGCCTCGGTTAAGCCCGCGTGCGTGAGCTCGCACTCCTCGTACGGGTAATCCGTCTCCAGGACGTGCAGACGCTCACCAAGCTCTTTCCCCACCACATTGACGACGAACTCGCCATTCGCCCGAATATTCCGCCAGGTATCGTGTGCCGGATTACAGGAGAATCCGTACAGCGGTGGCTCGAAGCTGATGGGTGAATTGAAGCTGAACGGCGCGGCATTTGCGATACCCCGAGCTGATATGGTGGTGATCACCACCGCGGTGCGAACAAGAACCTTATGGAAGGTATTGTGTGCAAGCTCCATTTTCAGAAACCGATCTTATTCCTTTGATGCCCCTTATATACACGCGCACGGTTATAAATCTTTCCGAGTTCGTACCGCTCGCGTCGCGCGTGCGGTCCCGAAATATGGTTTTCAGGCCGCGAGCAGCTCTTCGCCCCGGTCAATAACGATCCTGCAGGGTGTGGGGAGCTTGTAGCTCGCGCGGCGGAGCGCTTCCTTGGCCGCCTCGACGTTATCCGGCTCGACGCCGACGGAGAGCATTCGCTGCCCGCTCTTCACCCGTGCCGCCGTTCCCACTGCACGGCCAAAGGCATGGCGCATGCCACTCGAGACGCGGTCCGCACCCGCGCCGGTCGCCAACTTGTTCTCGCGCAGCACGTGGTGCGGATAGAGCCGAATTTTCAGGTAGAAGTTCTTTCGCCCTACGCCCTTGACCAGATACCGGTTCGCGAAGATTCGAGCCGCTTCGAGCGCATTATGCCGAATCTGGCAGGACTCCTTGGCGACTAAGGACAGCGTCACCGGAAAGTCGACACTGGCATTACCCATATCGAAGATGGTGATCTTGCTACCGGGTACACCTCCCAGGTACTCCCGGCGCACGTACGCATGTCCTGACACTCGTGTGTACATACGAGCTGGTTTTCGGCTCATTGGTGGCTCCTACTATTGAATCATCCTGCTGCTTAAAAACCTTTCTTCAGGAGGAGTGAGGGGTACCCGAGGTACGGAACGCGGACTTTCGCGACCGCGATGATCCACTCGGGCTTCACCGGCTCGACACCCAGCATGGGCTGGTCGTAGCCGGAATTATTATCGCCTTTCGTGATGTAACCCTCATGGGGCGCGGGCTTGCCATCCGGCATTGCCTCGCCTTGCTCAACCCAGTACATCGCGCGATGGATGATGGGCGTTGCCGCGGTGAGCCCGTTCGGGCGATAGATGATCACATTCCCGTAGGTGTTGAAGGAATCATATCCCGTGAGTTTACCCTCTGCATAGGTCGTAATGGTCGTGCGGTGCGGCGCCTGGACGAGGATCAAATCGCCCACCTGCATATTCGGCTCCATGCTCCCCGATTCAACGGCGAAGCCAATGTGCCACGAGCCCGTGGCCGCATAGGCGACCGAAACGATAAGCACGACGATGACCAGCGCTTCCAACAGACTCTTGCCCAGTTCAAGCAGTACCTTCTTCGTCTCCATGCTCCCTGCCAGTTCCTCGTTATGTATAGTAGTATAGCCACCGGCTGAATAAAAGAGGTTCAAGATCCGCACGCGGTATGCAGGGTAGGAAGCAATCGTCCCGGGAGAGTATAGTATTCCAAAAGGTTTATAATCCTTTTAGCACTTATCACATTCACCCCACGACGATGACCAGGTCTACCGGCTTTGTCTATCATGCGGATTTCTTGCGTCATGACACGGGCGTTCATCCCGAGAGCGCGGATCGATTGCTCAGTATCATGCGGAAATTAGAGCAGCAGGAGCTCATCACGCAGCTGGAACATATCGTCCCGGAGCGCGCGCCGATCGAGGCTGTTACGTACGTGCACAGCCGCGAGTATGTGCAGAAGGTAGCGGACATGAGTGCGCGCGGTGGTGGCATGCTCGATCCTGACACGCCGGTCTGCGCTGCGACGTTCGATACAGCCCTCCTCGCAGCAGGCGGGCTCATGCGTGCGGCTGATAGCGTGCTGGCCAATGATAACGCCCTGAAACGGGTTTTTGCACTGGTGCGACCGCCCGGGCATCATGCGAACGCTAAACGCGGCCGCGGGTTCTGTATCTTCAATAATATCGCGATCGCCGCGGAATACCTGAAGCGCGCGTATCGCCTCAAACGCATTCTCATTGTGGACTGGGACGTGCACCACGGTAATGGCACGCAGGAGATCTTCTACGAGGATCCCGGCGTTCTTTATCTCTCCACCCATCAATATCCCCATTATCCAGGAACGGGCTGGATAACGGAGGTGGGCGCGGGAGGAGGCGAGGGTTATACGGTGAATATCCCGCTCCCCATTGGTAGTGGTGATGCTGAGTATCTCTTCGCGCTCACCGCAATCCTGGTGCCCATTGCGCGTGAGTTCCAGCCGGAATGTGTGCTTGTCTCCGCGGGTTTTGATACGCATTCGACTGATCCGCTCGCCTCAATGAAGGTGTCAACCTCGGGTTTTGGCGCATTCGCCGAGCTCGTACTGGCGATAGCGAACGAGCAGTGCTGGGGGCGGGTCATACTGACGTTAGAGGGGGGTTATAATCATGAAGCACTCGGCGACTCCGTGCTGGCAGTCTTCCAGTCGCTTCTGGCAGGAACCGGTGCACTTCCGGAGAGCGGCGGTATGCGTCCGAGTGCGGAGGTACAGCAACGGGTCGCGGATGTACTAGCAGTGCAACGGGCGTACTGGCGTATCTAATCGAAGCTTTGCGCCATCATGCAGGCGTTCACGGGGACTGAAAAGGGGTCGCAGAGATGAGAGATGGTGCAGGGCCAGGAGGCCTAAACGAAGGATGCGGGATCGCGGGTGTCGTGCTCAGCAGGGGTAATGCGGCCCTACCACTCTATTATGCGCTCTACGCGTTACAGCATCGCGGGCAGGAATCGTCAGGCATCGCTGTGTCCGGGCACGCGGAATCGGTCAAGCTGCTCAAGGGCCGGGGACTCGTCTCCGAAGTATTCTCCAAAGAACAGATTGCCACGTTAACGGGAACTATGGGTATCGGGCACGTCCAATATTCCACCCGGGGTGCATCCAGGATCGAATCTACGGAACCGTTACTGGTCACGTATCGGCACGGCGAGATCGCCATCGGCCTCAACGGCAGTCTCGTCAACACCGCCGCCTTGCGGAAAGAGCTGGAACGTGACGGGCGGATATTTCATTCGGACTCGGATACGGAGGTAATCGCGCAGTTGCTCGTGAAGCATTTGATGAACCACACTCCGCTGGACGCGGTGAAGGAGCTGATGCGCCGCGTCGTCGGCTCGTATTCGCTGGTCATCCTGATGGACTCATCGGTGCTCGCGGTGCGGGATCCACTCGGCATAAAACCGCTCTGCATCGGCGCCCTGAACGATGAGGCGGGCAACCGCACGGGTTATATCGTCGCGTCTGAGAGTCCCGCAATTGACACGCTGGGCGGTGAGCTCCTGCGCGACGTCCGGCCTGGCGAGGTACTCCTGCTCGGGTTTCCAGAAGAAAGCCCGGGGAGCCCCTGGCGAGCGCGCCAAAACGGTGCTGTGCCGTTTGAGAGCCACCAGTTGTACCGGGGGCTTAACAGCGCTCATTGTATCTTTGAATACGTCTACTTCGCGCGTCCAGACTCGGTAATCGACGGGCGCTTGGTCTATGATGTGCGGCTGCGAATCGGTGAGCGCCTGGCGGAGGAACATCCGGTGGATGCGGACATCATCACCCCCGTCCCTGACTCAGGCATCACCTACGCCATCGGCTATGCGCGGCGTTCGGGCATCGATTACATGGAAGGCCTGATCAAGAACCGATACGTCGGACGGACGTTCATTATGCCGGAGCAATCGACGCGTGACACCGCGGTTCGCCTGAAATTGAACGTGGTACACGCGAATGTGGCTGGGATGCGCGTCGTGCTCGTGGATGACAGCATCGTGCGCGGGACGACCTCGCGCATAATCGTGGATCATTTGAAGAAGAAAGGTGCGCGTGAGGTCCATCTGCGAATCGGGAGCCCACCGATTATCGCGCCATGCTATCTCGGGATCGATACACCGACGCGGGATGAGCTGGTCGCCTGTGGGCGGACTCTCGACGAGATCGCTGCGTTTTTACACGCCGACTCCGTCCGTTATGTGAGCTCTGAGGGGCTGATCGAGGCCGTTGGTATCGATGAGAGCAACCTCTGTCTGGGCTGCGTATCCGGTAACTATCCCGTGGAGATACCGGGTGAACAGTGTATAGCACGGCAGTTGCGACTCTCGCACTTTGCGTGACCGTTCGTTGTGGCGTGCAGGAGAAGAGCGCAACGAAAGGTTAATATGTAAAGGAGCTGTATCTTCTTTCTGTAGAGGGACATACAGGTGGTAACCAAAACGAAGACGCTTGTGACCTGTATAGACCGAGATGACGATATCGGTTGGAAAGCGGGCTTGGTAACACCGATTATTGGTAAGGATGCGCTGTTATCCGCGGCAACGAAGCTCGCACTCGCCGATCCCGAGGAGTCGGACATCAATGCGATCTTCGAGGCGGTTCGGATCTATGAGCAGATAAGGACTGGCGACACGGGGGTCGAGCCGGAGGTAGTGCTTATCGCCGGAGATCGGAGTGTCGGTGCGGTTTCGGATAGAAAGATAGGCCAGAAGCTTGATGACGTCCTCGCTCAATTCCACGCTGACTCTGCCATCCTGGTCAGCGACGGTGCAGAGGACGAATGGATTATCCCGATCATCCAGTCGCGGGTGAAGATCGATTCGGTACGGCGTGTGGTGGTGAAGCAGATAGAGCCGCTGGAGAACACGTTTTACGCGTTCAAGCGGTTAATGGAGGATCCCAAGATTTCACGGACGTTCTTACCCCCGGTCGGCCTGATCCTTTTTCTCTTAGCTGTTTCTCTGCTCCTGAAGCTCTCGGGCGAGACACTTGGGCTTATCCTGGGTATCGTTGGCGTTTACCTCATGCTCAAGGGCACGGGACGCGAGAATCTCATCATCGAGTTCGCCGAGAGCGTGAAGCAGTCCTTCTATACCGGGAAGATCTCGTTCGTGACGTACATCGTCGCCGTCGTGCTCTTTCTGGTGGGCACCTCACAGGGTATCATGGCCTACACGGATGCGCAGGCTGCGATCGGGGAATGGTTCTTGCTTGGCCTGGTGTACTTCATCAACGCCAGCATCTGGTGGTATGTTGGAGCCGCGCTCGCCCCCCTTATAGGGCGGATGATGAGTATGGTGCTCGAGGAGGAACGAATCGTGCGACCCTGGGCCATTCTCTTCTCGATCGTTGCCTCCGGGTTGATCCTCTGGGGCGGGAGCGAGGCTATCATCTGGTTAAGCAAGGATGTGCAGCCGATGGGTTACTTTACCCTCTTCTTCTCCATCCTTGGCGCTATTATCCTGTCCTTTATCGGGGTGAAACTCTCGCTGTACATGCGCGGCACGCAGCCGAAAGCGCATCCAGAAGAAGCGGCAGGCGTCAACTCGTCTGAGGAAAGCGCGGCGCGCGAGTGAGTGGGTGGGTGGGTGCGTGAGTGCACCGCCTTACGTACCCTGAGCGCGTCCTGCGGGTTCGGGCCCGTAATAACACGAATACAAGCTATAGTATGTAGAATTCAAATAGAAAAGATATTTATATTACGATACTCATAAACAAGTAGGGTGATTGTTGGCATGTTAGGTGAAGAAGAGGTGAGAGATGCATACGCGGAGGCGCGGTCATACGAACGTGACGCGCGCGCTGCGGAGAAGGAGGGCAATGACGAGGTTGCTTTAGGTCTGTGGCAGCGCTATGCCGATCTGAAGGAACGAAAAGGGAGCTACTTCCTGTGCATGTACGGCTATTTTAACGTGGCGCGCATCTTCGATAAACGCAGTAACTGGCGCGACGCGGCTGAATCGTTTAAGAAGGCTGCTGCTCTCGCGGACAGCCTGGGTGAGCATTCGTTGTGGGTCTTCCTGATGCATCTCGCCTGCCAGATGCATGAGAAGGCCGGTGACTATGCTGCCTGCCGAGACCACTACGAAACCATCGGTAATTTCTTCTTCACCCGCGATAACTTCTTCGGCGCCGCGGACGCCTACGAGCATGCGGCGGAGATCATGTCGCTCGCCGGCGAGGATATCTCGCGGTATGAGGTGCCGGTGGCCGCATGGCAGCGGAATTACGAGTACTGGAAGGAGCACGGCGAGCTGGACGATGCCGCATGGAGTTTGAAGCGGGTGGATGCGTATCGCTCGGCTCAACAGCGTCTTTAGTGTACGTACTCATATAGGTAAGCCCTGAAGCAGCGGATCAATCAGTACGGAGCCCGGGTTACTTCCGTCCATCCTGATAGGTTTATTTTCCTTCAACGGCTTTCTTCAGACTGCATGCGGCATGGACGAAGAGCGATTACGCGAGCAAACGGTGCGATTCCGTGAGCTGGTTGGCGATGAGACCTTCTGGTTCACGCTCTCGCGGAACGTGGCGGTGATGGAGCGAGACAAGGAGCGCTTTGTGGAACTCGCGCTGGCGATCCAGCAGTACTTCGACTGTGAGCGGTGCTGTAGATGCTGCAGTGAGATGCCGATCCATCTGAACGAAGAAGATATCGAGCGGCTCTACCGCCTGGATGGCGAGGCACTCTTCGAGAAGCTGGATACCCGCGAGCTGGACAACTTCCTGAAGACGCCCTGCCCGTATCTGAAAGAGGGGCTCTGCACCATCTATGAGCAGCGACCTGCGGCATGTAAGCTGTTCCCGTTCGTGGTGATCCGCCCGGTGCCGACGCTGCAGCTCTGCCCGATGGGGAAGAAGATCTTCGCGAAGTTCAAAGACCTGACCCGGAGGTACGGGAAGAAGGAGCTGAAGGTGGAGTGGGAGACTGCACGGCCCCCGGAGCTTTCGGGGGAAGATGCGAAGCATAAAGCCGTCTACGTCGCGCTACCCATACCCACGCTGGAGACCTTTTTGCGGTATCTGCGAATGGATGCGGAGCGATCAGATACGCCCCGGAACGTTTGATGCGTGCTGCCCTGGCTGGCGAGCGTGTTCTCCGGTTTACAGCTACAGCTATTACTCGGCTTCTTTGGCGTCTTCCGCCGCGATTGCACTGGTGTTGATATGCTCAATGATCCGGGATTGTACAAGCACGATGAACTGCAATTTCTTGCATTCCTCGATCAGCTCGCGGAACCGGTTCTGCACTCGCGGATTCTCCACTTTATCAAGGTTACCCGCCAGCAGTGCGATCACCGGTTGTATGTTATCCTCGAAGAAAAGCCGTGAAAACGTACCAAACGCTTCCGTGAGTGAAGTATTAACATAATAACGGGTTTCCCCGCCCATGAGAATTTCCTTTGTCATATTTGCCAACTTCAATTTCTGCAGACTTATACGTACTGTCCCGCGACTATAGCCCGTACCCAGCTCGATCTCACGCTGCGAAATAGGGCACGACTTGAAGAGGATGCAGCCCCAAATGCGCCACGCAGATTCCCCTAGTTCCCATTGCTTACCTATGTTCCCTAATGCTTTCTGCACTTCTGGCCACGCCTCTTCGCCCATGGGTTATCACCAGTTTATCAATTACTCTGAATTCACTTTGTGTGGTGTGCTTATATATATAAATTCATTTACAATAAGCGCACGATACTTTTACGTACGTCGCCGCGTCATCCAATCATGAAGACATTTCTGATTGTTTAATTTTGTTTTACAGTACGGACAAAATTGCCATGATGCAGAAGTAGACGAGTTACATTTCGGGCATTTGGTGATCCCTATGTCAGAGCCGCAGTGCGGGCACACGTTCCAGTTCTGATCGATATCGCGCGAACAGACCGGGCATTTGTAAACGCCGCCGATATGGTTCGGTATGCCTGCCCGAGCCAGGTAATCCTTGATACGCTCGTCAAGCTCTTCTTTGGGGGGGGTCTTCGTCACGACCGGTTTGAGACTCAGGGCAGGATAGGCTTTCTTATATGCCTCCTTGAGCCGGTTCACCGTTGGTCGCATGTACGCGCCGTCATACGGAAGCCGGTGCCCGAGCATCTCCTCGACATAGTCGGGTGGGACACCCTGATCGCGGAGGATCGTGGAGAAGGAGGCACGTAAGGCGTGAATACCCGCCGTGTTGATGGTTCTCCCGCGTTCGTCTTCGTTGATCATGCCCGCCTTCAGCGCCACGGTCTGCATCGCTCTGTTGATCCCGCTCTCGTACGCCCTGACCCGTTCCTTCCTCCGCCGGTTCGACTCTGAGATAAAGAGCGGGGAATCGTTCTTCAGGTCCTCGGGATCCAGATAGCGAGACCCGCGCTCTCGCAGCTTGAGATAGCACTTCAGGATCTCGACCGCGTCTTCACCCAGGAAGGTGTAATATTCGATCCCCTCTTTCTCTCGCATGAGGTGTAAAGTCACGGGCACTTCGCGCTTTTCCAAGCCCGCAGCCACGTCACCATAGTTCAGCGCGATGAGCTCTCTCATCGCCAGCCCGCCCTGAAATGCGCATAACATGATCGCTCTATCCCGCAATCGCTCACAGACATCCATCATACGCCTGACGTCCTGCGCTGAGAGGAACTTCCTGAAATTCTCCTTCAATTTCCGCGGTGTGGGCAGGTGTAACGTGCCGATAGGGACGTCATTCTCTTTGTAAAAGACGCGAATATCTTCGATGACCCGACCGGCAGACCGAGGTGCCAGCCCTTTCTCGCCTTTTCGCCGCCCGCCTTTTTCCGGGATGACATAATCGGTCCTGAGCCAGTCATAGAACTCTTTCAAGCTCAGTTCGGTCTTCTTCACACCCGTTTCACGAGCCTCTGCGATAAGTGTACCCGGGTCAAGCCCGCTCCAGCGGCAGTACAACTGTATCAGCCGCACCCGGTTCTCCCGGATCTTATCCCCGCGACCGACGAGCGTGGGTTTCACCTCTTTGAGCTCGGCAAAAGCTCGGGCGTCCATTTCGACGGCTTCGGTCGCTTTTTCATGCTCCTCGCGTGCTCGCAGGGGGTTCACGGTCCCACCGACAATTAAAAGAACCGGCCTGTATAAAAAGGATTGGATCAACAACGCTGCGATGCAGCAGTGTTGGGATGACATGAAGCGCGGGATCGTCCTGGGTCTGGATGACGCGCACGGGCTGCTGGAGGCACGCCTGGGCAAGGAGGTCACTCCGGACACGATCAGCCACTATATGGAAGTGCTGAACCACGCGCTGCCCGGTGGTGCGGTCATTCAGGAGCACA
>DSCO01000060.1 GCA_011049045.1 Methanomicrobia archaeon
AAACGTTGTATTTAAATAAGCTTCTTTTCCACTCCAGTTTTGTGGGAAAAGAGAGGGGGGGGGCATTTTATGGGTATCGAAAAGCTCCAGAAAGCTTATAGGAAGGGGGAACTAAACAAATACCCGAAAGTTATATATAGCCCCTTGCCATAGAAAACTCATCGTCTAAATGTAAAAATTAGGAGGAAAAAAAG
Organism: Methanomicrobia archaeon; assembly: GCA_011049045.1. NCBI lineage: Archaea > Methanobacteriati > Methanobacteriota > Methanomicrobia > Methanomicrobia archaeon. Next base: position 195 of record DSCO01000060.1, read on the forward strand.
CGATGTTAAAGAAGAAGATGCTGCTACTCAGCTTTGCGCTCTTACTCGTTATTCTTGCGATAGCAGGAGCATCAGCACAGAATTCAGTGTATCTCGTCCCTCAGACCAGCAATGCCTCGTACTGCAATACCACCAGCGTGCAGATATGGGCTAATACTACCGATGCATTTGGTGGTGGGCAAATAAATTTGACCTATGACAGCAGTTGCGCAAACGTTACCAATTTCGAGTGGGGTCCGCTTTTTTCAATGTTGGCGACGTGGGATTCGAGCGTTGCGGGAAAGGAATGGCTGGTCTTCCTGACAAGCCCCCAAGTCAACGGCACGGTACTCATCGGCACGCTCACCATTCATTGCTGCAATACTGGTGATTGTGTAACCCCGTTGACCTTCTCGCCACCCAGCAAGTTGAACAATCCCGATTCCGCTATCGGCGATCTCACCGTTACCTGGATAAACGGTAGTTTCAGCTGTCTCCAGCCGCCAACACCAACACCAACGCCAACACCAACACCAACGCCAACACCAACACCAACACCAACACCAACGCCAACACCAACACCAACACCAACACCAACGCCAACGCCAACACCAACACCAACACCAACACCAACGCCAACGCCAACACCAACACCAACACCAACACCAACGCCAACACCAACACCCGCTACACCAGATCTATGCACCACTCCTGATATACCGTCACACAACTTCGGGAATGTGCCCGCGAATAAAACAAGAACCTGGGTGTTCTCTATTAAAAACTGTGGCGGCGAGACGTTGAGCTGGCACATAACAACCACTCAGCCCTGGCTAACGGTGAACCCCACAAGCGGTACCACCACGACCGAGAGTGACCCGGTGACCGTGACGATTAACACGACGGGCTTGCCCTGTGATGCTAGTTACACTGGTACAATAAACATCGATTCTAACGGCGGCGTCGCACAGGGAACGATTAGTGTCTTTGTGCCCTGCGCAGTTCCTATGGCAGTGCCTGTCGTAACGTCCCTTGGACTGGTAGCACTTCTTGGCTTGCTAGGAGTTGTAGCCGTACGGCACCTGAAAAGAAGGTCTCATTAGGACCTTCTTCCTCTTTTTTTTTCTCTCTCTCCCTCTCGTTGCTCGAAAAGATATTACAGTACCGCAGGCAACGGGTTAGAAATGTGCTCATGCGCGGATAGCATGTTCTTCAAGCAGGGTTAACAACACCTCCCGCTGGTGTCCAGCCGGTTATCTAGATCGTCCAAACGCCGCGTCCTCATTAACGTGGTATTCCAGAGCGAGGTGAACAAGTACGCCCAGAATAACGAGCACAAACCCCAGGCTGAGCACCTCGGTCGGTAAGTAGATCAGCATGAAGAGCGCGGTGAGCAGACCCAGAAACGGTAAAACCGGGAATCGGCCGATGGTGAGTGGCGTTTTGAAGCCGGTTTCCACCGGTTGCCGGTACCTGAAATAAATGACCGAGGCATTGACCATGATGAAAATGATAAAGATCGTGAAGTTCGCGAGATTGGCGATCGTCGCCAGATCACCAAGAAATACGAAGGGGATAGAAACACCGACGACTGCTATGATCGCGATCCACGGTGTCTGCAGTTTCTCCGAGGTCGAGAGGAAGATCCCGGGCAGGGCCCGGTATGCTGCGATGCCGTAGACAAGCCGCGAGCTACTGAGGAGCGTTACCAGCACGGTATTGAAGGTCGAAAAAAGGGCAATAACCGATAACACGAGTGCGAGACGATCGCCGTACACACGCTGTGCGATAAGTGCAAGTGGCGCCTCCGCCTGTGCTAATTCCTGCCATGAAACAACGCTCAACGCGGCAATCACCACAAGGACATAAATCACGGTGGTCATACTGATGGCGAGCAGAATAGCCCGCGGCATATTCTTCTCCGGCTCTTTCGTTTCTTCTGCCAGCCGCGCAATGTTCTCAAAGCCGATATAACTGAAGAAAATCAATACACCCGCTTCTATAACGCCGTTCAGACCCCGTGCCAGCTCGAGATAGTCGATTGTGTTGAGATACGGCACGCCGATGAAGATGATAATGAGCAAACCGCTCGCTTCGATCAGGGTGAAGAGAATGGTGATGAACGCCGTCTCTTTTATTCCCGCAATGAGAATGACACCGCAGACGAGCAGCGTCGCGACCGCGATCACCGGAATGGTGGTCTGAAAAAGGGCGGAGAAGTACTTCGCGAAACCAACCGCAACGGTCGCAGCCGCAATGATGCTGCCCACGATGATCAACCAGCCGGTAAGCCCTGCTAAGGTATCACCAAAGGATCTCTCGATATACACGTATTCCGCTCCTGCTTCGGGGAACCGGGAAGACAGCTCGGCATAGCTTAATCCGGTTAATGCAGCAACGATACCAGCAAGCAGTACCGAGAGCCACAAACCATTACCACTGAGCCCTGCCGCCGCCCCGATAATCACATAGATACCGGCGCCGAGAATGACCCCGATACCCATCACCGTTATCTGCCAGAGCCCCAGAGCACGTTTCAACACGTCTCTTCTCACTCCTCGCTGTTACCTGTGGTTGCGGTGAATCATAATGGTTTCTGGTAAATGAGCATTTCTTCACGGAGCTGTTGTCCACATGCTGAAACGGCGAAAAGCTCACGGGCCCGCGGTCTGCTACCGGCAGGGTCTGGTGAGCAGATTACAGCACCCCGAGCAACTGCTGGTTTCCGATATTCACGTTATTCAGGTATCGTTTGGCCGTCTCGTAGCAGCGTTTCACCTGCTCACGCGGCGTGATCGGCAGATCGCGCATACAGAAATCGGGATGGAAGACGAGTAACGAATACGGTATCTCAGGGTTCAGGTCCGCAATGAACTTCGCGATCTGCTCTATCTCCTGCTCGTCGACATAAAAGGGTACGAGCAGCGTCGTCGCGGTAAGCACCGGGGGTTCGGAATGCTCGAAATACCGGTGTGCGATCCGCTCGAAGTTCTCGTACGCGCGCTGGTTGGAAACGCCGCACAGTGCTAGGCCCAGATGCGGGTTAAAGGCTTTGAGGTCGAACTTGACGATCCCGCCGCTGGTGACTGAGAGCTCAGCCGCACGTTTCACTAACGTTCTATTGCCGCAACCGTTCCATTCCCAGCAGATTCGCACGGTTCGCTTCGCCAGAACAGCCTCAGAAGCGCGCAGTGCAAACGGGAGCTGCGGCTCGGGACTGCCACCGAAATAACAGATGCAGTGGACATCGTCACGCCGGGTCACGCCGGCAACGAACTGATTGACACTCACAGGCTTGATCGCCTGGAACTCCTTGTGCGATGCGTTCTGACAGAAGAGGCAGTTGAAGTTGCACCCGTAGCTGAAGACTGCCACGTTCACCTTATCGTATTGCGCGGAGCCGGGGCAGAACCATGCCGCGCAGCAGTTCGTTGGCAACGGATCGATATACGAATACAGGATCGCATGGTCGTGGGGCGCTGCGGATCTCAGTTTACCGTCCACGTTCGTTCGCAGCCCGCAGTAGCCCCACGCACCCTCTGGTATCACGCACTCGTTCGCGCAGGTGGTGCAGCGTATCCCACCTTCGCTTCGCGGTGGCTCAACCGGAAGGCGGTACTGCGCTCTGATGCGCGCATGTACGCTCCTGACGAGCTCTAACGCTTCTGCTCGGCCGCTGCGAAGGCAGTCGACGCAGACCTGCAACGCGGCTGATACATGCTCCTTACCGCAGAGGATGCAGTTTCGCATTGCTGATCCTTTTCAGTGTCGGCTTTACCAAACGTAAGTCTTACGTCAGATCGTCTCGATCAGTGTATTTTCAGCCCGTAATTTTCCGCGATCTCCAGAAACGCCGCGCTCAGGTACTTCACACGCGCCCAGCTCAGCCCGTACGTGTTCAGTTTCCACACGCGTGTCGAGCCCGCGAACTCGCCCACGATCTTCCGCTTCTTTAAGTCCTCACTGAGGAAGTAGCCCCGGCGTTTATGCGTCTTCGCGATCTGATCGAAGCTCGCACGCGTGTCCACCCGCGAGAGTGTGTGCCTGCGCGGGTATTCACTCATGATCCTGTTCCCGTCGATGCGGAGGAACTCGCGAGCAAAGTAATTCGACTTCGCCACTTCATCGTCCCAGTGCTGCACCCGCTCCTTCACGGCCGGGAATGAGGCCATCATTGAGAGAACCGTCGCGCCCATCAAGGTGCACCCGAGCAGCTCAGGCTCCTTGTGCTCGAAGCGCCTCCCGGTGCGGTCGCCCATGATACCGCTGCCTCTGAACACTCTGGACGACCATGCCGCGGTCGTCGCGAGGATGCCGGAGGGCGCAACGGCAGCCATGCCCTTGTGCCCCGAACCGACGAGGAAATCTGCGCCGATCTCCTTACCGTTAACGGGCATCATCCCCACGGCATACGCGCCGTTACAGAGGAACGGGATGCCGTAATCCTGTGCTACCGTGCCAACGCCCGCGACATCGTGCACGTTACCGTAACTGTAATCCACGAGCTCGATGATAATCAGCTTTGGCAGCTTCCCCGTCTCGCTCTTCACCACGTCGATCGCTTCCGCGACCGCCTCGCCGGTGATAACGTGCTCCTCACCGGACGTAGCCTCGCGTATAACGCCACCGGCGAGTTCAACAGCCAGGAATTCCGTGTAGTGCGCCAGATCCGAGACGATGACGACGTCGCCACGCGCCACCAGTGAGGACGTAACAGCCTGAAAGCCGCGACGCGCACCAGGCAGTACGCGCACCTCGTCCATGCCCACGAACTCAGCCAATTCGGCGTGAAATTCCGCGATCGGCGGCTGCGTTATCTCATCCAGTCGGCCCGTCAGGCACCGGTCACAGACCGAATAGCCATCACCATAGGCAATGAGCGCCTTGCGCGCGTCCACCGTCAACCGTCCACCGGCCTGGATGGGATTGATATTGATGTATTCCTCTTCCCGTGTCCGCAATTCGAGATCGGGCGTAACCTGCTTGATCGGAATGCCGTTGCCCGCCTTCAACTCCTGTATGAGCTGCTCGAGGTGCGCAATGCGGGCTGAAACGTGCGCTTCCTCCTGCTCGTCAAGGCCAGCCGGTACGGTGTGCCGGTAAAGCTCACGCAACTCTTCAAGCGCGAACAACGCCTCATAGATCTTTCGTACTCGGATATCCATTCCACCGACACTCTGTGTGTGAACTTTTCCTCAGTGTCCTTAATTAGCTTCTTAGGAGCAGAGCTAGGTAAAGATTCTTACGATCAGCGCTGATGGCACGTTCATAACGTTACACCGCAAACATGCCCGAGAAATGCAGGAGCAGCGTTATGCCCAGAGCGATCACCCCGAGCACCATCCCGCCCAACGTATAGCACCGATAGCCAGCCGCTGGCGTGAGCTCCGCAAGCTCCACCACCGTCCAGAAGTACGCGTCATTCGCGTGCGAGATCATGAACGTGCCTGAGGCCAGAGCGAATAGCACGAGCAGAGGGTGCAGGCCCAGGGACGGTAAAATCGGCGCCAGAAGGCCAGGGACAACGATGAACGTGACGAGCCGCGAGCCCTGCACGGTCTGGATCGCGACGGCGAGCAGGAAGGGGATGAAGAGCGCGGGCAGTCCTGACTTGATAACCACCGCGCTGAGCTCCAGACCAACGCCGGTCATTCCCAGGACCGCGCCAAGCGCACCGCCTGCGCAGAGCACCATGAGGATCCCGCCACCCCGTCGTACCGCTTCCCCGGTCCAGAGGTTGCGGTTCTCCTGCCCCAAACGGCTCGTGGTAAGAAAGGCGAGTGCAACGCCGATCAAGAGCGCGATGTTCGGATCACCCACGTAGTCCAGCACGGGGCGGGGCACGAGAAGCTGCGCGAAGATGAGCACTACGGGCACGAGGATGGGCGGATAGGCGCGTAATCTGCTCGCGCGCGCTCTGACCGTGCCAACCGTGCTCACGGGAATCGCTCCGACCCTGCAGAACCGCTGCGCGTACCAGTAGCCGACCAGTGATGTGGGAATCGCGATCATGACACCGAGCAGCACGATCTCCGGGCCAACCACCCCAAGTTCGGTCGCGGCAGAATACACGCCTGGTGCGGGATAGATGAGCTCGTAGGAGGCGAGTGTGCCCAGGCTCAGCGAGGTCGCGACCACGCCCACGGGTATCTTCTGCCTGAGGGCTATTTCACGTGCGATGGGAATCAGGATAATATAGGCGAGGATGCAGCACATCACCGGCAATGCCACGAGGAACCCGAGCATATTCAGGGCAAGGACCGGTCTCTTCGTGAGCCGGATGATATCATCGGCAATCACCGTTGTTCCGCCGATACCCTCCAAAATCGTGCCGATGATGCTGCCGCAGACGATGATGATCCCCAGCTGATAGAGCACCCGGCTCATGCCCGTCAAGAGCGATTCCAGGCCCGCAAACGGCCGCCCTGCCGCGATCGCCACGAAGATCGAGACGCCCAGCAAACTCAGAAAGGGATGGATACGCAATATCGTGGTGAGCACCAGGATCAGAGCCAGGGCGAGCAGGAAAATGATGAGCGGGGACATACTCGTTCGATACGGTATCTTCAGCCGTTGCGCTATTCTGCATTTAGGTACGCGCCCTGCGTTAATAACGTTCACCCTCGGGTGTCCTTTAATAGTTCTCGTTTTGATAGTAGAAGTACAGGAGGTGAGTGGCAAATGCCAAGTGCATGCGGGTTAGCGTGCGAAGTTTGCGGCCTGCGGGAGCAAGGATTCTGCCCCCTCGACGGCTGTGTACCGGGGACCGATCACGCAGCTCAGGAGAAGCTGGAAAAGTTCACCGTCGCGGTTGGCCATCCCTGCTTCATTCTTGAGTGCGCGATCAAGAACCATGTGGATCATTGCACGCGCTGCCCCGAATTCCCCTGCCCGATCCATTACCAGCAGGGGCTCTACAGCGAGAAACTCCTCGACATGATTAAAGGCATACGCGGGAAGAAGTAGTTCGCTCTTCGCGAATAGATGCGCCCGTCAATACCTTCCGGGTTTGAGTGAGAGCAGCTTGTCTGCTGGTAGTGATATGCCCTGCTCATGGGCGATCATCCGATTGCCCGATCGAGACTACATCCCTATGTAGTTGAGCAATCCATAGACCAGAAAGGCGGGCCATACGATCGCCTTCAAAAATCCGAGCACGCCCATCCAGAACGTTGTTGCCGTTCCGATAAAATGCACTGCCGCTCCGATAAACCCGAGGAAATAGAAAGCACCTGCCGGACCACTTCCCTGCATTTTTTGTTCTTTGTGCATGTGTTAGAGTGAATAGGAACCTGTAATTAAGCTTTTCGGTCATTGATTGCCGGTGCGAGCAGTCTTACTACTCAGTGCCGTTTGCACCTGACGGAACTCTGCGGGCGGACATTTTCGGGTCATAGTTCACAACGAGTACTATTTTTCTATCCTCCAAACCCGATTTGCTTGTTCGCTCTTGTCTTCACAATGAAATGTTCCAGTCTCTTTTTAAATTACTCAGGCCGTTTTCGGGCTCGTCGATATAAGCAAGCAATGCCTATCCTTCTGTAAGCATGCGAAAAAGGGTGGTAATTTTCCCCTGCCACCTCATCGTCTTTTGGTGCTTCTATACTATCAGGCGGGGAAACAAACGGTTCTTTGAGGATTTTTTTAGCACTTCGTGCAGTGAAGTGAAGGATGCAGCAGGTTCTCGGTGAGCAGCCGGTCTTGAGGTTGTTCATGTTCACCAATCGGTCTTGAGATCTTCGCTCACGCGGGGGACCAATCCACCGGTAATTTCTCGCGTTATGGAGAAATGAACTTTAGCGACATCCAGCAGGGCATCCACACCGTATTCTTTTACAAACTGCGTGCCAAATGTCACGACATTCGAGGACCCTTTCGGAAATAACGTGTCATACCGCTCACCCAGCTCACGTAATTTACCAACAAATGTATCGCGTGCCAGTATAGAAGCGGCAGCAACAGCTCGATCACGCTCGGCTTTTGGCAGTTGAACCAACTCTATTTCTCTTCCGTTCCTCATCAACGCAGTTTCAATGTAACGTTTATCTCCAAACTGGTCAGCGATTGCCACTTTGCAGTCCGTTCCGGCACGCAATATATTTTCTATCGCCCTTGCATGTGCCCATCCCAGAATCTTGTTTAAATTACCCACTTTTTGGTATAAGATATTGTACTTTGCGGGGCTGATCCAGATGACTGCATAGTCCTCTTTGCTTAGCAATCGCTTGATTTCAAAAGCGAGATTCGAAATGGTTGTCTCAGCAAGCGTTTTAGAATCTCTGACCCCGCGTATTGATAACTCCTTTTCCGTTTCTGCTGTGATCAGAACACCTGCGACCACTAACGGCCCAAAGTAATCACCTTTTCCCGCTTCATCGGTGCCTATTCTGGTACCTGAAACAGGTATAGGCGGATATTCCTTCTCTTTTTCCGCCCGGTCAACAGAGCCTATTGATAACAGGAACTCCGTTAGTTCCTGGATCCCCGCTTTGTTGCTGCCGCCGAATACGATTTTACCGCTACTATACAGGTTAACGACAAGGGTATCGTTTCGTGCCAAAAAGTCCTGATTGGGTCGCGGTTCGAATGAGAACCCGGCGGTCTCTAAATACTGCCGCAGTTTATGCTTCTGTTCTTCGGTCACGTGGAAGGTCATAGGACCACCCTTTAGACAGAGTTAGCCGTTTAAATAGCCGTTGTCGTCGCTTATGCTTTGTGCACACCGTCTTAGATTAGATAGACTCTTCTGGACGGATCGCTTGTCTCCTCGATTTCCCGTCCCGTCATTCGGGGATATCCCCTGCTCGCCTTATCCCACAACCGGCCCAGCAGACGTTACCAACACGGTCCTTGATACAACTACTCTCTTTTGGATCGCAATGACCTTATGAACTCGTTCATTTTCCTTCCGTACGTAGGTGGGAGAATGCAGCGGACAGTAGCGGCCGCTTTGAAGAATTCCTCGCGCGAGTTCGCCGCGTAGGTTGTCTGCTTTTATAATGGGCACCGACATACTATTACTAGCTCCATCACCAATAATTCTCACAGCAGAGAATCCCGGGAGTGAAAAGTGACAATGACAAAAGAGAAGCTGAGCGGTGCGGAGATCGTCGTGGCAGAATTGAAGACTGAGGGTGTTGAGGTCGCCTTTGGAATCCCGGGCGGCGTTCTCCTGGACTTATACGAGGTACTGTATTCAGAGGACTCGATACGGCACATTCTCATGCGGCACGAGCAGTGCGCAGCCCACGCGGCTGACGGCTATGCACGTGTCTCCGGCAAGACCGGTGTCTGCATCGCGACCTCAGGTCCAGGCGCCACGAACCTGGTAACGGGACTGGCGAACGCGAGTATGGACTCTGCACCGGTCGTGGCCCTCACCGGCCAGGTGCCGACCGCAGCGATCGGCAGCAACGCCTTCCAGGAGGCCAGCACCTTCACCATCACCATGCCGGTGACGAAGCATAACTTCCTCGTGAAACGCACGGCTGATCTCCCGAAAGTCATCCATAACGCCTTTCATATCGCCAATACCGGTCGAAAAGGCGTCGTCCTGATCGATCTCCCCAAGGACGTGCTGGCAACAAGAATCGAGACCGTGCTGCACCCGAAAGAGACGTTCGCGGGCTATAAGCCGAATATCAAGCCGAATCGGGTGCAGATAAAGAAAGCGGTCGAGGCGTTGCTCAATGCAGAACGCCCGCTCATCCTGGCTGGTGGCGGGGTTATCAGCGCGGATGCAAGCGAAGAGCTCAGGTACCTCGCGGAATTCCTCGGGGCTCCGGTGGTCACCACGCTCCTCGGCAAAGGCGCTTTCCCCGAGTCGCACCCGTTCTCTCTGGGGATGGCCGGCATGCACGGTCGCATCTACGCCAATCGCGCCATCAACGAATGCGACGCGCTGCTCGCCGTTGGCACTCGGTTCAGCGACCGGTTAACCGGCTGGCTCCTGGACCAATTCGCGCCCGAAGCGACCTTGATCCACGTGGACATCGACGCTGCCGAGATCAACAAGAATATCCCGGTTGATATCCCGATCCAGGGCGATGCGAAGCTCGCACTTACCGAGCTCATGCTCTGGTTGGAGCGCCGTAAAAACGCGTCTGCGAGCGATACCGTCTGGACGCAGCGGATAAAGGAGATGCACGCGGCCTGTGAGGATTGCATCAATGACGTCTGGCGGGAAGGCACCTCGCTCTCTGATCGGTTCATCAAGGAGCTGAATCGCATCCTCGATGACGATGTCATCGTCACGACCGAGGTGGGACAGTGCCAGATGTATGCGGCACATTATTACATGACCCAAAAGCCGCGCATGTTCATCTCATCAGGCGGGCTGGGCACGATGGGATTCGGATTCCCTGCGGCGATCGGGGCAAAGGTCGCGGCACCGGACACCAGGGTCGTGGATATCGCGGGTGATGGCAGTTTTCTCATGACCTGTCAGGATCTGGCCACCTGCGTCGAGAACGATATACCCGTCGTGGTCTGCATCTTCCACAACCGGTATCTCGGTATGGTACGCCAGTGGCAGGAGCTCTTCTTCAGGAAGAAATATTCACATACCGGGCTGGGCATCACGCCCGATTTCGTGAAGCTGGCCGAGGCGTTTGGTGCCTACGGCGAGCGGGTGGAGAAGCCGGAAGATCTACGGAACGCCCTCCACAACGCCTTCGAATCGGGTAAGCCCGCAGTGATCGACATGATCGTGGGGAACGAGGACAAGGTACTGCCGATGATCCCGCCCGGTGGCGGGTTGATCGGTATGATCGGCACGGAGCACTGCACCCCGCTCCCAACACCGGTACGACGGTCCGCCGAGGTGACCAGAGCGGCAGGACTCGTGGAACTGGCAGGAGCAGAAGAATGACCACACACATCATTTCGCTACTGGTTGAGGATCACCCGGGCGTGCTCACCCGGATGTCCGGCATGTTCACCATGCGCGGCATCAATATCATCTCGCTCACCGTCTCGCCCTGCGAGAAGGAAGGGCAGTCACGAATGACCGTCGTCATTGACGGGTCAGAAAGCGTTCTGGAGCAGGTGCGGAAGCAGCTCAGCAATCTGATCGAGGTGATTAAGGTCGCGGATCTTGTCAGGGCCAGGGCGATCATCCGGGATCTGTGCCTCATGAAGGTCCACATCAAGGACCCCACTGCGCGATCAGAGGTCATGCAGCTCGCGGAATCCTATGGCGCGAAGATCGCCGATGCGACCCTGGATTCCGTGATCCTTGAGCTGACTGAGGAGCCGGGCACGATCGACCGGTTTGTGGAGCTGATGCGGCATTTCGGGGTCAAACAGCTCTTCAGGACCGGGGTCACGGCTATTGGCCTGGGCTCGAGTGCGGAACGGTAGGCACACTCGTGGGAAGGACGGGAACACCAGGAGACCTGGAGTGCAATGCGACCGGAGTGATCAGGTGCACTAGGTTTCCGCTATCAACGGTAGGTAACGGAACCGGAAAGCTATATATGCGATAAGTTCGGTTTCTTTCTGTAACCACTACATGGAGGAGGAAGAGTGCATGACATTGAACGTATTACATGACGAGGACGTTGACGATAGCATCTTGAGGGATAAGACCGTTGCGGTTATCGGGTATGGTTCACAGGGCGATGCGCAGGCGAACTGCCTGCGGGATTCCGGTGTGAACGTGATTATCGGTGAGACAGAGGTATTGGGCGGTCAGCCGAACCGGAGCTGGCAGAAGGCAAAGGCTGATGGGTTTGCGGTCATGCCGATCGACGCGGCGGCGACAAAGGCCGACATCGTCCATATTCTGCTGCCGGACGAGGTGCAGCCGATGGTCTATGAGCACCAGATCGCGCCGCAATTGCAGGCCGGTAAGGCGCTTTGCTTCTCACACGGGTTCAATATCTGCTTCAAACGCATCGTTCCGCCTGAAAACGTGGACGTGATCATGGTCGCCCCGAAGGCGCCGGGTACTGAGGAGCGCGTGGCGTACCTGGCGGGCTTCGGCGTTCCCGGGCTCGTGGCCGTGAAGCAAAACCCTTCGGGCCAGGCACGCGAGCTAGCGCTTGCCATGACGAAGGCGATGCACTGGACCAAGGCGGGTATCTTGGAGTGCACCTTCGAGCAGGAAACTTACGAAGATCTCTTCGGCGAGCAGTGCGTTCTCTGCGGCGGTCTGGTAGAGCTGATGAAGAACGGCTTCGAGGTCCTGGTGGAAGCGGGCTATCCACCGGAGATGGCGTATTTCGAATGCGTGCACGAGATGAAGTTAATCGTTGATCTGGTCTGGCAGGGTGGTATCAAGCGCATGGCCGAGGTCATCTCGAACACCGCGGAATACGGCATGTGGGCTGTCGGACACACGATCATTGGGCCCGAAGTAAAGGCGAAGATGCAGGAGGCCCTGAAGCGGGTCGAGAACGGCGAGTTCGCTCAGGAATGGGTGGAGGAGTATAAGAGAGGTATTCCTTTCCTGAAGGCGAGCCGTGAGAACATCGGGAAGCACCAGATAGAGACCGTGGGCGAGGAGATCAGGCAACTGTTCAAGAAGCCGTAAGCTCCGCCTTCAGATGCCCCTCGCCTTCTTGCCGCATCAGCCGACGAAGGTCGTGCTGGTCGGGCTCAATTACCGGGATCACGCACGGGAGCTGAAGATGCCGATCCCGGACGAGCCAATAATATTCTTGAAGCCGCCAACAGCACTGATCGGACCCGAGGAGTTCATCGTCTACCCGGCGCAGTCAACGCGGGTGGATTACGAGGCTGAGCTGGCAGTAGTGATGAAGAGCACGTGCAGGAACGTCGAGCCTGATGCGGTGATGGACTTCGTCGAGGGGTTCACCTGCTTGAACGACGTCACGGCGCGTGACCTGCAGCGTAAGGACGTGCAGTGGACACGGGCGAAGAGCTTCGATACCTTCTGCCCCGTGGGCCCGCGGGTCAGTAGCAACATCGATCCGAACAACCTTCGGATACAGAGCTACCTGAATGGCGAGCTGAGGCAGGATTCCACTACCACAAATTTCATCTTTACCACCGAGGAGCTGGTCTCGTTCATCTCCAACGTGATGACGCTACAAAAAGGGGACCTCATAGCAACCGGAACGCCGAGCGGGATCGGGGCACTGCAGCGTGGAGATACGATTGAGATTGTACTAGAGGGCGTGGGAACGCTGCGGAATTACGTGCGATGAGATAACCTTGGAGAACCTATACCTGACGATCCTGAACAATAGTTGCTGTAAGCCAACGAACTTAGGTCGAAGCGGCTCAGACCGTTTCACACTGAGATAGATAGATAGATATAACGCCATCCTCTTTGGTTCGGTTAATACGTTCATCAGAGGTCTTTGCCGGGGTATGACAGCCGGGAAGCTCAATCACGTCGGAAATGAGGTAGCCATGCCATCTTCGCCCCCTTCAACAATCACCGTAAATTTTTCGGCCATAAACAGGCTGTCCCGCAACTTACTCTTGAGAACACACTCGCAATTTACGGGCACACGATAATCCTATGAATCCACACACCTTAGATGACCAAGTGACGATTGACGCACCGATGTTTTTTACCGACACTGAAACACACCTCATTTTTCCCAGGTCTGGTATGCTCTTCCCTAATCTACCCCACAGCACCTTCAGGTTATGGGCCGTGCACACCAGATTATACTCGATTCGCACACCTCCGGTGCCCCTTGTCAGGAACCCGCGGAACTTCATATTGTGCTTGATATTACCGAACGGCCACTCGACCGTCTCTTTTCGTTTCCCGTACTCCTCTTTACCTTCGGCCGTACGCATCTTCGCGGCCATACGCCGCCGTTCCGCCTCGTACTCATCGCTCAAGATGACTCGGTGCTGGTTTTTCCTCGCACAGTCCCGCCTGAACGGGCAGTCGCGGCAGTTCGCGCCGTAATACACGTACACCCGTTTGCCCTTATACTCGTACTCGCCCGTTCTGCTGAGGAACTCGCCATTGGGACAGCGAAACTGGTCTTTCTCCACATCATAGGCGAATTTATCCTTCGCATACGGACCTCCCTCAACCTTCTTGCGCTTCTGCTCCTGCGCCTGCTTGCTGTCGGGAATATAGCCATTCAGCCCCCGTTGCTCCAGATACCGGAGGTTCTCGCCGCTGAAGTAGCCGTTGTCCGAGCTCACCTTCGTCCCTTCAGGCAAGCTACCCAGATTCTTTTCCGTCAGCTCGATCTGCGGCTGCAGCTGGTGACGGTCGGTGCAATCCGGCGTGACGTCATTGGCGAGGATTATGCCCGAATCGTGGTCCACGGTGCTCGGTCCATTGTAGGCGAGCTCCGTTCGTTGCCCGCTCTTCATAAACCGCGCCTCGGGGTCACTTAGACTGACGGCACGCTGTTCACTCTTCGTGATCTCTTCCTCTGCCTTATCGAGCTTCTCAAGGATCTTTTCCTTCTGGCGCTCATCGCCGAGCTCGTACTGCTCGATCAGCTGCTTCGCTGCACGCTTCAAGCTCTTGCCCGAAGCTTCTTTATACTCCTCGATCTTCCTCCGGATCTTCTCCCGTGTATCGAGCTCGGGCGGAAGTTCATCGCCACGCTTATCACCATAAAGCTGATCCTCCTCTTCATCGACCGCAATCCCGCGTTCGAGCATCTTCCTGATCTCTTCGAGCTCAGCCTTACTCAGCGTAAACTTCTTCGAGGCGTTGGCTTTGAGCTTCGTCCCGTCCGTCGAGATATGCCCCCGGGTCACGATGCCCGCAGCTTTGGCGACCACGACGGTCTTCTTAAAGGTCTCTTCAAGCAGCCCTTTGCATTCCCTTTTAAAATTGCAGATCGTCCTGAAATCAGGCTTATCATTACCTGCAAGATACATATAGACGACATTCTCTCGAGCAAGCTTTGCTAAGTTCCGCGAAGACCAGACGGCAATAACAGAAGCCATGATCACTAATCTCAGCAATACCCGGCGTGAATATGCTGGATTGCCAGGTGTGAATTTGTACCTCTCTTCCGTTTCACTCATATCCATGCTATTCACAACGTCAGCAACAAAATGACAGATATGGTCTTCAGGTATGAGCTCTAGCAATGACACTGGCAGTAGCCATGTCTGCCCCATTTTATCATCTCGCACCGTCATTTCTATCAATAATCCGATCGTATACTACTATTATTAAAATCTCTATAAAAGCTTTTCGGTTGATGTTATATTATATTTGAACTGCTCTACACTATTCTATACTATTGTCTCTCAATTCAGAATAGATGAGCAAAAAAGAGCTGGGAACTCAGAGAAAGGATTATTTTGACTGGGCGCGATGGCCTTTTTGAGGAAAACAATCACTTTAGGGGTGATGAAGAATTGTTGGACCGCCTGTAAAAAGTACTGGACGAGCGAGACAGAGATAAAGATCACTCTAACGCTCTAACGTGGAATGGATGCTCAGGGTCATCGAACGCCTTCGCTACTTTGAAGAGCTAGTTCGCCCGTGCAATCGTCATGCTCGATCACAGCAGGCACCGTACCCGCATGTGCGTGCTTGCTATCGGGAAGTTGGCCCGGTCCCGCAAGCCTGATCTACGATAGATTCGCCGGTACAATCCCGTAACAAGACCATAGCACCACTTTCATGAGCGCGCCGATCAGGATCGAGTACGTTACATTGACCATCGTGCCCGCGAGATAAAAGAGGGTATTCGTACTTATGTCCTCTCTCCGGACGACCGTTTTGGCCGCAAAAATCAGGGCTAGAGCGGTGTACGCATCCAGGAGCATGAAGGTAAGGATTAAGAAGTTCTCGCATTTGCCCACGACCGCGCCGGTATCGAGCGCCTTCTGAGAGACACCGAATTTGCCTGCTGCCGCACTGGCAGAGTCAGATCCACCGGCTCTGGACTCGTCCCTTGTGATCAGCGATAAAACAACCCACACCACACGACCACTGGTTAACAGCAGAACCAGATAACCGGTAACAAGGATCAGTGCTAACCAGAGCATGTTACTACTGGTCATGGTGAGTGCTCCGCGAATTCTGAGTGCCGCATCCGAGCCGCATAGTGCTTGAGTGCGTAATCCAATTTCTCTTCAATAATTTCCAGCTCTTTCCACATGGTTCGGGCAAGCGTTTTAGAAACAGCCTGTTGTGATATCCCCAGATCTGCTGCTATCTCTGCTTGCAGTTTGTGTTTCCTGTATTCTTCAACTATCTGGAACTGCCGCGGGCTCCAGGTGTTCTTCGTTATCAAAATGAGATTAATCAAGCCAAATAGCGAAGCGTCAAGTACCTCGTCCTGTACGGACATATCAAACAGAAGCTTTGACTTTTTCAGTGAAAGTAACATCTCAGATGCTTTATGGAAAGCAGGGCCATCCATTATAGAGACATCCCGGGTTTTAAGCCCAGTATCAACGTAGTCATACACGAGCACAAATCGCGCTGCGTTCGGATATAATCGCGCTAATAGGGTGGTAATTAGTCTGTAGCTATCCGTGATAGTGGCCAGTGCACAACCAAATTCATCCACTCCTTTCAAAATCTTGAATCCCGCGTATATATCCGGATACCTCTCATTAACCTCCCGACCCGCTTCCAATAAGGTCCGCTGAAAGGCCGCTCTGTTCGTGATCGTTCGTGAGGCGACCACGTCACCGAGCAGCACAACCAGCTTCCGCCTGCCCGTATTCGCGCCCGGGCCCCTCTCCGCCATGGTAACAACCATGTATGTTGTAACTATATAAAACAATTGTATACGTTTGTACCATCGCGGGGTTGTTGTGGCGCTCTACCGCGGTGCTTGTCCGAATGAGAGTACCGGCGCAGAAGGCTTTTTTTAAAAAAAAAGCATCATGTCGCTTATTGCGGTTAATGCCGCGATAACCCGTTACGCACGCACGGCTGCTATTAGCGCTTTGATCGTCTTACCACAGTCTCATATCGCCGGATTCTCGCATCCGCTCAGGTTTGGCGATGCTTACTCGAATTAACTAACGCTCAGCGCGGTAACAGGTTAACTTGTGAGTTTTAAGCTAGTGGAACGGTGAGATCAGTGAGTATCGCACCAAAATGCCACTCAGGAGAAACACCCATGGATAATACCCGTACTTATGGTGCGCCGCCCTTCACGGTTGCGGTCGTTCATGGCGGGCCCGGCGCACCGGGTGAGATGGCCCCGGTCGCGCGCACACTTGCGCCCCACGTGGGAGTGCTCGAGCCGCTGCAAACGGCATGCACACTCGACGGGCAAGTCCAGGAATTACAGGCGAGCCTGCAGCATACCGCTGACCTGCCCGTCACCCTGATCGGCTGGTCCTGGGGCGCGTGGCTCAGCTTCATGCTCGCCGCGCGTCATCCCGAATCGGTGAAGAAGCTCATACTCGTTGGTTGCGGGCCCTTTGAAACGGGGTATGCCGCACATATCACAGGCGTCCGGTTACGCCGGCTCAGTGCAGCAGAACGCGCGGACGTGCTCGCGCTCTCCGCAGCTCTGGGCGATCCTGCCGTCGCGGATAAGAGTATGATCATGGCTCGAGTGGGCACCATACTGGCAAAGGCGGACGCTTATGACCCGTTGCTCCATGAACGCGAGTATCTCGAATGCCAGTACCGGATTCACCAGCGCGTCTGGGCTGAGGCTGACGCGTTCAGACGTAGCGGGGAGCTGCTCGCACTCGGCACGAGAATCACCTGCCCGGTCGTTGCTCTACACGGCGACTTTGATCCCCATCCGGCCGAAGGGGTCAAGGAGCCACTTGCGCGGGTGCTCGCCGATTTCCAGTTCGTGCTGCTGCAGCATTGCGGGCATTGCCCCTGGATCGAGCGGCGCGCAAAAGATCGGTTCTTCCAGATCATCAAGGAAGAGCTGGAATGAAGTCGTGCCACCAAAGCGTGCGTGCACGAACGTTTTTTCTCAGGTACCGTACGGAGCGCAGAAAAGAGTGCACCCCAACGCTTTTATAGCTGGCCTCTGTATCAATTCGTACAGTACAGGTGTGGTGCTCCTGCAAAATGGTATCAAAAGATTCATTCACCGTGGATATAAAACTGGTTCCGGAACTGCAGGTAGCGTATATCCCCCACGGTGGCCCGTACAAGGGCGATACTGGGCTCTTCGAACGGCTCTTCGAACGGCTCTTCGCCTGGGCTGGTGCACGCAACCTCCTTCAACCCGAGACGAAGGCACTGGCGGTCTATTACGCTGATCCGGAGGTCACCGATGAGAGCCAGCTCAGCATGAGCGTCTGCATAACCGTGCCTGAGGGCACGGAAGCCGGAGACAGCGTGGACGTGATGACCCTGCCGGACGGGACATACGCTATTGCTCATTTCGAGATCGATCAAGACGAATACGAAGCTGCGTGGAACGCGCTTTACGGTCTTTGGCTGCCAGAAAGTGGCTATCAGCCCGATAATTACCGCGCTCCATTTGAGCTGTATCTCAACGATCCCCGTGAACATCCGCAACACAAGCACATCGTTGATATCTACCTGCCGCTGGAATCGCGCTAGCTCGTCCTGATAGGGGCTCAAGTTGCCCTACCATGATCTGGCTGGCAGCGCTGACGGCCTGGTACTCTTGAGACGCCATGATGAGCTGATCAAAAGTTTTAAATACCTCTACTTCTACCCCTTACATACCCGAAAGGGATGGTTTCGTGCTGAAATAATGAAGCCGCTGTGTGTGGTTGGCCGGCGTGTAGCGAAGTTATCCTGGCTGCTGAAGGCAGCGAGCGACGATTCTCGTTTCAGGTTCGGGGCACTTATTTATATACCTGATAGTACCAGCACAAAGGAGCTGGATGGAAGGAAAGAAAAAATGAACGGAAAAAGAACGCCTAAAAAAGTGGGTGGTTTGATCTCAATGGCGATTGTACTGCTGTCCATCCTTACAGCAACCGTATGGATAACGCCAGTCGGCGCGGCGACGGTGACCAGGCATCTTCCGATTTCGGTGGCGCCAAATGAGCAGTTCACGGTGACCTTGACTCAGACCGGATTTCTGTTTGATACTGGTTTGGTCTGGGAAGTGCTCCCCGAGGGGTTCGAGTACATTAACGGCACTTACACCGGTAATGCTTTGGATTGGGTTGTTACCTACGATCCCACAACGCGAACGCTCCGAGTGGGGTTTCGTGGGGAAAACTATATCTCATATGGTGCCAAAGCAAGTCCGTATGCACAAACTGCGGTGTTTGGTGGGACCTATAGCTATTTTGATAATGGGACAGTGGAAGGTAATGTTACCGGAAAAGCGACGGTAACTGTAACAGGAACACCAACACCGACTCCAACTCCTGGAGTTCCTCGATGGGATATTAACGAAGACTGTACGGTAAACTACATAGATTTAGCTATCTTATCAGCGCATTGGAATGAGACAACAACAGCATTATATCCCAGGTACGATATCAATGCGGACGGAATGGTAAACTACATAGATCTAACAATCCTTTCGGCGCATTGGAACGAGTCAACTTGTTAGGTATGAGGACAGAAACCGGAGCAGGCAAGGTATACCCGAAATATAATAATCGCCGTAGTTAGTGGGGTCTATCCTTCTATTCTCGATGCTATTTTATGCAATAACGACACTAGTGTTAGCAATTCACCACCAATCGCCCGTGTTTCACCCGCTTTTACAGTGCGTGTGATGATCATGATCTAACTGCTTATAGTCCCCGGTAGTCAGATCGCAGGATGCACGGATGAGTCCTGAAACGATCCGTTGCGGCTGTCGAGCCTGTTGGGAGGATAAAAAAGCCCCGGCCTGCACTATGAGCTTTAGGTATCTTTCTCCCAGGCCCCGCCTTCTTCCGTCGCTTCTTCTACCCCCGGCTGCGGGCGGCAACACCGCCGTAAGGGTAGATTGGAAGAAATGGGTATTTAAAACTTTCGGTTGCGCGCGGCTGTAAAGTTAATGGGTGCTGCGCGTGAATTTACAAAATTGTGCCAGCAGTGAGCTTCGTTAGGGTAACCAGACCGAAAATGATTAGTATATTGAGAGCGGATAAGTTATTATGGTCCAATCATTCTTATCCGCCCTCAAAAACAGTATACGTCTCATCCAACTTAAACTTACCGATTTTGGGGATGAACCTCCGAACGTCGATAAAGTGCTCACTAAGCAATTTATAAAGCGGGATCAATCGCGTCATGTCACGAATGAGCTGGTTCTCCTCGCAGATAACCATTTCGAACTGCTTCATCCTGTCTGCCCCCTTTGTGGCACAGATCGAGTGACAAAGCAGGAGTTCCGACGGCGAACGCCGATATTGGGGCCCTTTGGGCTTCAAAAGCTTTATTTAAGGCGCTATTGGTGCGCCGTTTGCGATAAGAAGTTCACTACTCCGCTCTCTGCTGTGGTGGCCCCGTCTCATCGGTACGCATCAGTGTTCAAGGACGCTGCTATAAAGATGGTACAGACGGGCTATCGCCCGCTCCGAAAGCTGCGGGATGATCTCCGCACCGCTTTTGGCATCGCGCCCTCGCACCAGTCGATCCTGAAGTGGCTGGCAGTGGACGAAGAAAAGGGGATTAAAAATGCTTCATTTCAGTACTCGGGCTATTATTGCTACGATGAGCAGCATATTGAGCTGGCAGCTCGGAAGCGGTATCGCTTGACGCTCTTCGATTCGAGCTTGAATATCCCGGTCGCTGAGGAAATAGCCGCGGATTGTGGCTATAAAACGGTTTACAACTTCTTAAAGGGTTCCTTGCAGGGAAGACCCCTCTTGCGATTACAACGGACCATAAACGGGAGTACAAGGGCGTACTTGATGAACTGGGCGCTCCGCACCAGTTGTGCCTCTTCCATCTCTTCAAGATGATCGGGGACAGGGTCTACAGGGCACTTCAGTCTAAACGATACTCGTACCGGGAAAAAATCAAGCTTTGCATCTATTTCACGGCGATCAAGGACATATTCCGAACGGACGATCCGCAGGTCGCGCAAGAACGGCTAGAACGGCTCCTGGATGATTATAACAACGTCCCTCGTGTCCTACGGGGCTTTGTCACGGGCAAGCTACTGCCCGATTTTGAACGGCTTACGCTCTTCATGCGAGACGGTTTCGTCTCGAAGACGACTAATCCTGTCGAGAACTATTACCGCCAGACTGATCCTGAGAGCACGAAAAGGCGGTACAAAACGAATCGCGGCGTACTCTCCTATCTCGCACAGAAAATGGCGTACTGGACGGCTAAATTCGGGCAGCTACCGCAACCCCCAACATGTTGACAGCCCCAACAAAGCGGAAAATATATGTGTCCGGGTATCATACCTTATGCTCGGTGGTCCCGGTCCATGAAGCTCGTTAAGATACCGCGCATGGAAAAGGAGGAGTATGATCAGCTCATAGCCGAGAGCTACGTCAGCCGTATCGCCTTCTTCGGTGAGCAGTACCCGTATATCGCCCCCTTCCTCTACGTCTTCGACGGCCGCTACATGTATTTCCTCTCCACGAAATATGGCTACAAGATCCGGCATTTTCAGCGTGATCCGCACGTATCGGTCGAAGTGGAGCGCTACAGCCCCGACCTCTCTTCGTACACCTTCGTGACGCTCTCCGGCAGGCTCGTGGAGGTCGTGGCGGCAGACGAAAAGGTGGCCGTTCGCCAGAGGTTCGTGCGGTTGATCAAAGATAAAAAGCTCTCGAACCGTGTCCTCGCCGCGCTCGGGCATTCGCCCGACGAACCGCTCGAGAACCTCATTACAGAGGAGCGGAGCCTTGTCTGGAAACTCACGGACGTTAACGAGATCGTTGCGCTGAAGAACGTCTGATTGCCCGTCTTCACTACTCACGCTACTTGCTGCTCATTCCGCTCGATCCGCCGTCAGAGGTGCTCACCGGACGGAGGTGGATGCGTAGTAGTGCGAGAAAATCGTTATCGCGTCACTTCTCGATGAACGTCTTCCTCACCAGCGTTTCCAGATCTTCCATACGATTAAGCTGCAGGCTCTTCTCCGTGCCGTCGCGCCTGACCGTGAGATGCAGCCCGGTAATCTCGCCCGTGATGCCGAACAAACCTTTTATAATGCCCGCAAATACGTTTTGAAGACGCTCATCGCTCATCGAGACGTAGCCCATGTTCTTCGGTCGAACCACGATCGCGGTCTCGCCTTTCCGTACCGTGATCTTCCGTATCTCCACACCCCACCATAATTTGATGTTGATCTCTATCTCCTCTTCATCCTTGTATCTGCATTCCTCGCGCATTTTTGCCATCTCGATCACCCTGTTTAATGTTCCGCGCGGATTAAAGAGAAACGTTTTATCCGAGAACCAGCTACCTAAGTTCGGTGGGTGAGCACGCATGGCGGTACTCCAGGAAGGAACGGAGCACTTGAGCTTCGGCGGCGCGGACGTTGTGGAGCTGGCACAGCGCTACGGCACGCCGCTGTACGTCACGGATGAATCGGTAATAAGGGCCAATTTCCGTCAGTATAAAGAAGCGTTTGCGACGGTCGATACCGCTATATATTTCGCGGTAAAGGCCAACGGAAACCTGACGATCCTGCGTATCCTGGCGCAGGAGGGCGCGGGGGCTGATGTCTTCTCAGGTGGCGAGCTCGAGCTGGTCAAAGCTGCGGGTATACCGCTCGATAACGTGCTCTTCAACGGCAACGCGAAGAGCGAAGCTGAACTGCGCGCGGCGGTCGAGTTGGACGTTACCGTCTCGGTGGATTCGCGTGAGGAATTGCAGACCGTATCAGCCATAGCGAGCGAACAGGGCAAAGAAGCGGGGATCTCACTGCGCGTGAACCCGGATGTCTCACCCGACGTGAACCCGAAGATCGCGACCGGGTTGCGCACCGCGAAGTTCGGGATACCGTATGAGCAGATCGTGCCCACTTACGACGAAGCTGCGAAGTTGCCCCATATCATGATCAAGGGCATACACTGCCATATCGGCTCACAGATACTGGAGCTCAGCGTCTTCAAAGAAGCGACCGAGAAGATGATGCAGCTCGTCGCAGAGCTCTATGATCGCGGCATCGAACTCGAGTTTGTGGATCTCGGCGGCGGGCTCGGTATCGCGTACGAGAAGGCAAAGGGCACCGCGCCAACGCCGTACGACCTCGCGGCGATGATCCTGCCCACGTTCAAAGCAAAGACGCAAGCGCTGGGTATCTCACCACGGTTGATCCTGGAACCCGGGAGGTCGCTCGTCGGACCGGCCTCGATTCTGCTGACCACTGTGAATACGGTTAAGGATGCCTACAAGCATTTCGTGGCCGTTGATGCGGGCTTCAACCTCTTTGTGCGCCCCGCGATGTACGATGCGTACCACGAGGTCGTGGTCGCGAACAAAGTCAACGAGCCCGCTTCGGTCTTGAGCACGGTCGTGGGACCCATTTGTGAATCCGGCGATATCATCGCCAAAGACAGAATGCTGCCCCCGGTACGGCGCGGGGACTGCATCGCCATACTGGATACGGGCGCATACGGGTTCTCCATGAGCTCGCAGTACAACGGCCGCCCACGGTGCGCCGAAGTGCTGGTGCATGACGGCGCTATCGAGGTGATTAGGGACGGGGAGAGCTTTGAGGATATACTGCGGCATCAGAGGCTACCGAAACGGTTGCGGTGACTGATAACAGCTTTCTATTCAACAATAAATAGTGCACAAATATGGCTTGACGCGCAATACAAACCACAATTACAAGCAGACACCCGCGAGTATCCATACGCACGGCGGGTGCGTAAACGTCTCAAATACTGAGGGTTTGGGGCTTTCAGCCACGATGTATCTCTTCTTCTTCTTGAGCAGCGTGATCGAGTTGTGCCGAAGAGAGAGGGAGAGCATGATTCCCATTGCCACGCTCAAAGTAACAGTACTATCCCTTTGGTTTAACACTCATAGACAAAACGATTTTTTGATATTTTCTCCTAGAGAAAGGCACCGTTAAATCTAAACGCCCGAAACGAGCGTCGCAATACCCACCGCTCCGGCGTATTGCGAATACGGCGGCACAATGATCTCAACGCCAAGCATCTCCTCAAATTCGCGCTTCACGCCCTCGACCAGCGACACACCGCCCACAAAGATCACCGGCGGCCGCACCTCCATCTCCTGGATCATCGTCTCGTACACCTGCTCGGTCACCGAGCGGCATGCAGCCGCTGCAGCGTCTTCACGCGTCACACCCGACGCTAGCGCAACTACCAGGCTCTGGATCCCGAAGACCGTGCAGTAGCTTTGCAGCTCAAATCGATCCTGCGTCTTGGCCTTTGACTGTAGCGCCAGCTTCCCTAATTCGGACACGTCGACATCCAATCGGTGCGAAGCCACTTCTAAAAATCTGCCGGACGCGCCGCTGCAGATGCCGCCCAAATTGAAGCCCGTCACGATGCCATCACGCATGAGCATCAGTTTATTGTTCATCCCGCCGATGTCGATCACGGTCGCATCGCCTTTGTGACGCTGTGAGAGCAGCGCGGCACCCTTCGAGACCACACTCACTTCCTCTAAATTGAGTGCTGCATCGAAATGCTCGGCCAGCAGGTCTCGTCCGTGCCCGGTGACGCCGATCGCGTCCACCGCCTCTTGCCCGATGCCTGCCTCCTGTAACGCTTTCGCCAGTGCCTCAGTCGCACTCCCAATCGAATCGGTCGTCGGGAGCCATTCCTTACCCACGAGCTCGTTCTCCCGCATCACCACGACCTTCGTCGTCGATGAGCCGGAGTCGATACCCACCGTGATGCCTTCCTGCTTCTCACGCATCAAGAGCGCCTTCTTCGTGATCAGGGTCTTCAAGGCTTCCAGCCGCGAATAGAGCTCGATCTCCTTCGGCTTCTCCACGTTCGAGTACACAATGATCGGTATGTTCGTGCGTTCATGGAGGAACCGGCGCACGAGATCCTTCACGATCGTGCCCTCCGAGCACTTGAAGCAGGTGAGCAAAATCGCGCCCTTGATCGAGGTATCCCGCAATAGCGAGATGGCACGCGCGATCATCATGTTCAGGCTCGGGCTCTCGGCCTCGAAGCCCAGCTCCTCGCATGCCGCTGCCACCTGCGAAAGCTCCAGCTCCGGATACACCAGCTCGATGCCCAGACGGTTCGCAATATCGTCCAACAGCCACTGAATGCCGCTGTAGTCGGCACCGCAGGAGATCTGCGCCACTTTGACCGGCGTCATGTTCCGCTACGCCTCGTCTCGCTTCTTTTCCTCTTCTGATAAGCCCGCCAGGAACGACCTGATGGCCGCGATCATCTCATCCATCCGATCGCCGCCCTCGTACCGCACCTCCAGGGTCGGTACCCCCTGTTTCCTGATCAGGAACTTGAAGAACTCGTCAGCAACGGCACAACCCATGCAGCCATAGGTTGGTGGTGCGTCAGTAAGAATAATGGCCGCCTCGGACTGCTCTAAGAGCGGCGCAAGCAGGCCCACGCGCCCTTTCAGGCCCGCCGGCTCCTCCACTGAGACATAGCGCAGCGCGCGCTTCAAATCCGCTTCCGTGATGTTCAGTGGTGGTGCGTCTATCTCCGCGTCGCGTACATGCTCACCAACCTCCCGCATCAAGACCACCGGCTCATGTCCGCCCCGTTCCACCAAATCCGCTAAGATCAAACTGTTCGGCGGATATACCAAAATTTTCATCTTATCTCATCCTTCCTCTAGTCGCTTCCCGCACAGACCGCACTGACTAACCTAAGAGAGTGTACAGTATCAATTTACTTAATGCCTAATATAAGCTGTCGCTTCCTCTCCCGTCTCCAGCTGCTGCTGCAAGCAGGGTATCGCATACGTTACGTTATTCCCGCACGCTGCCCACCCGCTCCGGGCTATCCGCAATGCCGCTCTGCGTAATGTAAAAGGTGCATACGGTCTCCTCGGGCATTGATCGATGCTTCTTCAGGATCGCTCGCCGTTTGCCCTGCATACCCGGCACCTTCTCAAGCTGCACGATCACCTTCGCGAGATACTCAAGCGCGAATTTCGCTACCGGGCGTAATTCTCCGGTCTCCACATCCATATAGACTTGATTTGTTATGATGACTACAAGGTCGTGCCTCCGCGCGTATTCCAAGAGCGTTGCTACTTGATTTGCCAAGCTTTTCACATATGCGCTCCGTTCGTCGTCCAGCTCCAGCCGGTAGAAGAGTGTTGCCGAGTCCAAAACGATGAGCTGTACCGCACTCTTACCCGCCTTCTCCTTGATGATCTTGTCAATCTCCTTGACGCACGAGGTCTGCTGCTCGAAGGTATGGGGCTGATAGAGGATGATCCGCTCTGCGAGGGTCTCCACCGTCTCGTCCTCGTTTTTGTGCGCACTGGCGATCTGTGAAAACCGTTCAGGCGAGAGCCCTTCACTATCAATGAAGATCACACTCTGCCCATCGCGCGCGCACTCGATGGCCATCTGGAGGCAGATGTTGGTCTTACCGCTGCCCGCTTCGCCATAGAGCTGCGTGACCGTCCCCGACTCGAATCCGCCGCCGAGGAGCTCATCCATGCTCTTGCAGCCCGTGCCGTATTTCGTCGGTAATTGCATGCTCGCCAGATCCTTCAAAGGTCTTCATCCACTCTGCTACACCGGGATTCGTGTGCGCTCAACTTGCCTCCTTCAGCGCTCGCAAAATATCCCCGGTAAAGTAGATGTCGCCCCAGGGATAGATCGTCATGGCGAACGTCGAGCCCTCCTCGAGCTCCTGCACATCGCCCCGCAACTCGTATTCTTCACCACTTTCCACCTCTTTGACCACCATCGTAAAGCTCGCCGGATCCACGCGGACGATCTCAAATGCGCCCGTGATCGGATTCCCGAGCTTCTCGAGCTTCGCCCTGAGCTCCTCACCGAGTCCCTGCTCATCCGCGTACATGAGTCCCGGCGTTCGCCCATCTGCCAGCTTGCGGGAGAACAGGAACCAGTTGTGGAACTCGAAGAGCTGATCGAGTCGCAGCTTCTCCTGCCCTTTTGCTTCACAGTATTCATCCTCAGCCTTCTCCAGCTCCGTCCGCATCCGTCTATCCGCGAACTCACGAACCTCATCGAGCAGCCACACCGATTCCCAGTACTCACGCGCCTTCCGCGCCTCTTCTCCCTCCAGATGCATCATCCGCTCCACCCGGGTGATGCGCTCCTTGATGATATCGCCGAGCGATTCGCCGGTCGTGCCGATACGCTCGCAAACCTCCAGACTCTCTTTAAACGCAGCACCTGCTTCGGGATATCGCCCACGCCGCTCCAGGAAGTCGCCATAGTTCGCCCAGACCAGCTCATCGTCCGTTTCGTTCAGGAACCGCTTGTACTCCGTTTCGATTTCTGCCCATCGCTCGTCCTTCTCGTACAGCCCCACGAGCAGGGAATGAGCGGCTAAATCTGATGGTTCTTCCTCAAGGATCGCGGTAAGCAGGTACTCCCCGCGCGCGTTATCACGCGCAAAGAGGCGCTCTTTCAGATGGCGCTCGATGCTTGGATCACCCAGGAATTCGAGAAACGCAACGGGAAACCCCTCAGCTTCCCGGACCTCCTCGGCCAGCCAGAGTGCACAGATCGCTTCAAAATCCGTTAAAAGCCATAGGTCGTCCTGGTTGAGCGGCTGCAGCGCGCGCTCCTCGGCATCCGTGGCATCCCGTATGATCGCAAACTCGCTCTCTGCTAAGCCCGCCTCTTCGTCCACGGTCTTCAGTCCGTGCTTCCGTACGTACTTGAGGTATGTGCGGCGCACATTGTCCGCCTCGCGGCGGCTGATCCGCTGCTCATCCACATCCCGGTACGCCCGCTGCGTCTCTATCAGGAGCTTCACCGCCTCCGTAACAAGGTCATCGCCCTCGAGGCCCAGAAAGGCCGCTATCACTTCCTCTGTGCTCATCATATTCTCTTCCCGTTCCTACGTTCCCACCCGTATCGGGTAAGCTATGCGTTTCAGCGTTGCGATCGCGGAGAGCGCCGCTAAATAGCTTGTCCGGGGATTCGACTTTGACGGGAAGTTCCGCACCCGCACCAGGAGCTGCCCAAATTCACCCCGCGCTTCTATTTCGTGTCGGTTCTCCTTTGCCTCCGGATCTGCCACGATCTGTACCATCGTTGCCTCAGGACCGATACCTGCAAGGCTCAACGAGGCCGCAACATTCACGTTTTCCGGGAAATGTGCGACTGCTTCTCGCGCAGAGCCGATGAACAATGTCCGCGCCTGTTGTAGCCCGTGAAGCTCGATTCCCGCCGCTTGCACATACTCGTTCCCCGCAAAGCCGCGTGGCGGCTTGCGCGTCGTTAAGTGTACTGACTGAATACCCCCGATAGCACCGGATTTGAGCCCGTCAAGACCAGCAATAGCGCCGGAAGGAATGTAGACCTTCCCCCCACCGTGCTTTGCGAGTTGCTCAATCTCCTCATACAGGCCCGGATCGCAGATCAGGGCACCGACGCTCATGATCATGACATCTTTACCCGCACCCAGCGCCGGGAGCAGGCATTCTCGCACGGCATTCTGCGAAGCGCACTCGATGACCAGATCAACCTCATCTAAAATCGCCGCCAGATCTGAGCTGTCAGTCCTCGTAAGCGCTGGCTTCCTTCGCAGTAACTCGCAGAGCTGGTCGATACGCTCCGGATGAGCATCGATCAACCATTTGAGCTCCATATTCAGGTCCAGCGCACGGCCGGCGAACTCGTCCCTGTCTATTGCCACGCAGATCTCCGTGCCGATCGCACCGCAGCCCACCACACCCACACGTATTCGTGTCATCTTCTACCCTGCTCTCTTAGAGAGGATCGTTAAAAACGAGCGATTTGTGCTTAACCTTTCTTAACTGAAGAAGATAAGTTTTATGATGTGCCCATGCTGCTGAAGGAGATAGAGCACTTCCTCGAGGAAGATTGCGCGCACGAGGATTACGAACTCATCGTGCCCGTAACAACCACCTGCAACGCGGAGATCACGGTGAAGGAGGAGGGCATCCTCGCGGGTTTAGAAGAGGTCCTGCAGATATTCGATTACGCAGGTCTCGAGTATTCCTCTGAATTCCACGATGGTGATCCTCTGAAGGCTGAGGACGTCGTGGTGAGGCTGTATGGCTCCGCAGCGAAGATCTTAAAGGTCGAGCGGCTTGTCCTCAATATCCTCGGCCGGATGAGCGGTATCGCGACGCTCGTGCGCGAATACGTCGAGGAGGCGCAGAGGGGAAGTTCGCACGTCGTTGTCGCGGGAACCAGGAAAACGACGCCGGGCTTCAGGAAATATGAGAAACGAGCCATTATGCTCGGTGGTGGTGATCCGCACCGCTTTGGACTCGCCGACGCGGTGATAATCAAGGACAATCACCTCGCGCTCATGGGTCTGGAGCAGGCGATAAAAAAGGCCAGGAGCGCGATCAGTTTCACCCGCAAGATCGAAATAGAGGTGGAGACCATCGAGGACGCGCTCCGCGCGGCTAAATTGGGCGCCGACATCATAATGCTCGATAACATGAGCCCCGCAAAGGTGCGCGAGTGCCTGCAGCTGCTCAATACCGCGGGACTTCGTGATCGGCTCCTCATCGAGGCCTCGGGAGGGATAACCCAGGAGAACGTACGTGAGTACGCGGCAACGGGCGTTGATGTCGTTTCAGTCGGGCGATTGACGTATGCTGCGCGATCCTTGGGCTTCTCGCTGCACGTGAGTGAGGACAGGACCGAAACTAAGCCATCTGTTACACCAGCGTGATCGACACTTTTTGCCTGATCTTAGGCAGCGCGATCCTGAGAACACCGTTCTTCAAGGTCGCCTCCGCCTGCTCAGGCTCGATTGACTCGGGCAATCGAATCTGCTTCTTAAATGCATGGAACGCGATCTTCTTCTGAACTACGCCCCAGTGCTCCCAGCAGACTGCGTTGCTCATCCGCGCGGTTACCTCTAACGTGTCCCTCGTCGTATGGACTTCGACGTCCTCCTTCTTTACACGCGGCAGGTCAAAGGTTACCAGAATCATATCCTCAAGATCTTCTACCTCGTATAACGGCTCTAAATTGCCATTATAGCCCCACATCGCCTTCAATAAACCTCTTTCCATTCCCATTTCGCTACCTTCTCACCCCTCGCTTCACCGATACATAATGGGCATATCCTGCTCCATACCTTTCTGCATCTCTTGCGCTGACTGTGTAGTCTGTTGCATGAGATCTCGCGCTCTGAGTTTTATCTCCTCTGCGTTCTCCAGGAGTTCAGCGACATCCACATCGAGTGTCGTGACAAACTTCTCAACGACCTCGATCGCCGCCGCCGCCGCGCCCGGATCAGGGTAGACCGGATAGCACTGTGCGAGCACGGAAATCGCGCTGATCCGCCGCTTCGCGCACTCGCGCAGCATCATTGCGTATGTCCCGGCGATGAATCCCTCCTCAAGAAGGTCCAGCTGCTTCTCCTGCAACGCGGCCACTGCGCTTGCGCTATTACCAACGCCGAAGACCTCAGGTTTCTCGATATCCATGCGGTTCTTCATAGGAAGCCCCTTGATCGAGATGATTGGCTGCTCCACCTCCAGCTTCTTGAACCAATCACCCAACGCGGTCGTCAAGGGGTAAACCGCTTTGGGCGGCACCGCTACCTCCGATAAGATCACCACAGTGCGGCCCTCGGCATCACTGTAAATTCTGAACGGATTCCCCAATCGCCCGCTATGGATGACCATAACCGGTGGAAACAACTCCGATTCGATGTGCCCGATCTCGCGATAATCCAGCTTCTCCACGATGAACGAAGCTGCAATCGTCCCTACCAGGCCCACATCTGGCAAGCCCTCCAGCACGATCGGATTATTATATACCGTCCCTTCCTCCTCCACTATACGCACGACTTCTTCCATTGCTCCGAGTACGCTCCAAGTACTTACTATACTTAGTTATAGCTCCGCCATAGGATAAAAAACCCTCTCGTTCTTACTTACACCCCGCGTGCTTCGCCGAGTCCATGGACGCACCCTCCGTTCGAACGGCGGTTTGGGCCTGTACTGGCGGTAACGAGGACGGTAAGAAGGGGGGCTGTAAAGTTACCGGGTGCTGGCAGCAAAGGTGACTCGAAACGTATCCCGCAGCGTGGAAAATAGGGCTCGTGATGGCTGATTTAGATCACTAACCCCCAACAATCTGACAGCCGCGTAAAAAGAATAAACTTTAAAAGCCCGCCGAGTCCTAACAATAGTGTTATGAATATCCTCTTTAACGGTGAGCCCCGAACGGTCAAAAGCACGCAATTAGGTGCGATTCTGAATGAACTCGGCGGTGCGTACCGGCCCGGTTGCGTCTGCGCGGTCATCTCTGAGAAGAAGGGTGGCGAATTGAGGAATGAGTTCGCGCTGAAGACCGAGAGCGGTGAGGCGAGAATAAAGATCGCCACAGAGCAGGAGACCGAAGCGATCCCGCTCTTTCACGAGATCTATTCGCAGTTCCAGGACGAGCAGGGTAGAATTGCGTGGGTGACTGAGGATATCACCGCAATTGGACCACTCAAGACCAACCTCGCGGTCGATAAGCGGGAGCACACGTACAGGAAATGGGAGGTGTTCTTCGGCCTCGGTGGTTTTGATCCCGGCTTGACCTACCTCATGATCAGCAAGCGCGAGCATACCGCGGCCTATGGCACGGGCGAAGCGTGTCTCATCGGGAAATTGACACGCGGGCGAAGCATGATCATGAATTTGGAAGAGAATGAGTGTATAGCCGAGATAACACCGCTGGTAACGCAGGCGGAACGGATTGGGTTTGTCACCACAGATCTGGAAACCGAGATCGAGGAGGGTCAGGAGATTTATACCTATATAACCGTAAAACTCTTTCCCGAGGCACCGATGTCCTGTGAGCACTTCTTATCGCTCACCCGGGACGACCTGCTCCAGATCGACGACTGGACACACACTTTTATCGCCTCCGGCGTCTTGAAGGGCTTGAACCTGCCTGTCGAGAGCGTGGAATACCGCTCAGCACACTACCTCTCGGTGCGCAATAGTGGCACGGATAAGGGGAAGGTCTATGTCTATAAAGACAGTCGGCTGCCCAATCCGTCCCATAACGTCTTCGGGGTGGTGACAGAGGGAAGCGACCTGATAGGCGCAGCGCAAATGGGCGACACGATCTTCACGGTCACCGAGCCGCGATGGATGATGGTCGTGGGGAAGACCCAGAAGGTGGCAGAGGAGTTCTTTGAGCAGGCGGATATCGAGCAGGTGCGCGAGGGCAATCAAGCAGATGACGCGGTGGTGGTCGATCAATTGCCCGCATTGACCATGGAGATCATGGAGCGGGGGACGGTGAGAACGTTAGGTGTTGACCGTGAGGCCGTGCTCACCGTGAAGCTCTTTGAAGATCTGGCGCCAAAGACCGCCTGGTATTTCAAGAAGGTTACCGGATTGATTACCCGACCGATCGGCCGGTTGAAGGTCTATTTCAGCATACCTGGTCTCGTGCTCTTCCAGGGCAATGCTGATGAAGCAGGGACGCTCGTGCCCGAGAATCTCCCCACCAAAGGCACGAAACAGGGCTTCCTTGGCGTTACCAACATGTCGCGACAGAATCGGGGCATGATGGGCATTCGGCTGGAGGACAGCACCACCTATGGACCTACGGGCGAGACCCCTGACGGTGCTAATATCGTCCTTTCGATCTCTGATCTTACGCCGGAAACGCTGTCCTTTCTCAGCAAGCTCAAGGAAGGCGATGTCATTTACGTGAAGGAACAGCGGTGACGTAACCGCACGTACTTATTCGATCTTCTCAAAGCACCGCAATTCAGGGCCACGCTGGAATAGGAGAGCACGGAGAAGCAGAGGGGCGTGTTATGGACAGTGAAACAAAACTCACGCTTTCGGTTAACGCCCAGGAGGTGTTGAAGCGGCGCTACCTGCTCAAGAACGAGCGCGGCGAGGTGATCGAGACCCCGCTTCAGATGTTCGAGCGCGTGGCACATGCCGTTGCACAAGCCGAAGTCGCGTATGGCAAGAGCAGCGAGGAGGTGCGCGCCTTCGAACGTGAGTGCTTCAGGCTCATGCGAGATCTCGAATTCCTTCCCAACAGCCCCACGCTCATGAATGCCGGTACTGAGCTCGGACAACTTGCCGCGTGCTTCGTTCTGCCCGTCGAGGATTCTATGGAGGGTATCTTTGGCGCGGTAAAGAACATGGCCGTGATCCACCAGAGCGGAGGCGGGACGGGCTTCTCATTCTCCCGACTCAGGCCTCAGGGTGATATGGTAAGATCGACCGGGGGTGTCGCCTCGGGGCCGGTATCCTTTATGCGTGTCTTCGACGTCGCTACCGGCGTGATTAAGCAGGGCGGCAAGCGCCGCGGTGCGAATATGGGCATTCTGAGCGTTAACCATCCGGATATCATGGCGTTTATACGGGCAAAAGAGCGCGGCGAGTTCGTTAACTTTAATACCGCAGTTGCCGTAACTGACGAGTTCATGCAGGCGGTCGAGCGCGGCGAGAGCTA
This sequence comes from Methanomicrobia archaeon, assembly GCA_011049045.1. Lineage (NCBI taxonomy): Archaea > Methanobacteriati > Methanobacteriota > Methanomicrobia > Methanomicrobia archaeon. Next base: position 33,545 of record DSCO01000060.1, read on the forward strand.
TGCGCTCATCAATCCACGCACGAATCAGGCGGTGCGGGAACTAAGCGCTCGCGAGGTCTTCGACGAGCTCGTTTCCTCTGCCTGGAAGCTTGGCGACCCCGGCATCATCTTCATCGATGAGATCAACCGACACAACGCACTCCCGGCTCTCGGCGAGATAGAGGCTACCAATCCCTGTTCCGAACAGCCGCTCCTCCCGTACGAATCCTGTAATTTGGGCTCCATAAACCTCGCCAAATTCGGCGTCCAGAAGCGCGGTGAGGTTGAGTGGGAACGGCTGCGTGAAACGATCTGGACCTGCGTTCGATTTCTGGACGACGTTATCGATGTGAACCGGTATCCGATGCCCGAGATCGAGCGGATAACGAAAGGAAACCGAAAGATCGGGCTCGGCATCATGGGCTTCGCCGAGCTGCTCATACAGCTTGAGATCGCTTATAATTCTTCAGAAGCGCTTGCGTTCGCTGAACAGCTGATGAAATTCGTCACCGACGAAGCACGATGCTGTTCACAATCGCTTGGACGCGAAAAAGGATCTTTTCCTAATTTTGAGCGCAGTGTGTGGTCTGCCGCCGATGCGATGCGGAATGCGACGGTGACCACCATCGCGCCCACGGGCACGATAAGCATCATTGCAGGCTGCTCGAGCGGAATCGAGCCGCTCTTTGCCGTTGCCTTTATGCGCAAGGTCATGGGCGGCATGCTCGAGATAAACCGGCTCTTTGAAACACGAGCGAAGGAGGCGGGGTTTTACCACAAGGGCTTGATAGCGGAGATCGTAAAACGGGGCTCGATACAGCAGATCGCGAGCATTCCACCGGCAATCAAGCGGATCTTTGTGACCGCACTTGATCTTGAGCCGGCGTGGCACGTGCGCATCCAGGCAGCATTTCAGAGATACACCGACAACGCCGTCTCAAAGACCGTCAACCTCCCCGCTGACGCGTCTCCCGAGGATGTCCGGGCGGTCTTCCTGCTTGCCTACCAGCTCAAGTGCAAGGGCATTACGGTGTACCGCTACGGTTGTAAGGAGGATATCCTCTCGCTGGCGATCCCCCGGCTGATGCTCGACGAATTCGTTTCCGCAGATTCGGAGTTCGCGGGCGAGTGCCGGATTTGTTCGGTATGACTAACCCGATGGTCGACTTCTGGTCCGAGATCCCGCAGGTGCCGCCGGCGGCGAAGAACAGAGAAATCCACGAATTTATATATCGTTGGGCCTTCTGCATAGTAGTATAAACCCGGGGGAAGCGAGGGAGAGAAGAGCGTTCGAAATGACGACAAAGGGTGTGCTTACGGACGTGCGAGTGCTTGCGCTGCTAGTCTTCCTGTGTGCCGCGCTCATTGCTATTTACGTGTATCCTCCACCACCCGCTGACGCGGGAATTGATGGGAATTTAAAGTATGGCCTGGATTTGGTCGGTGGTTCCTGGCTGCAGTTACAGTTGAAAGGGGCTGTCGTGGGTATTGAGGCCCCGGTCCCGGGTGACGCTGTCGCCGCGTTCCTCGAAGAGCAGTTGAACGCGGAAGTGATTTACTTCAAGCTCGAGGACGTGACCGTCTATGAGATCCGGAAGAGCGTGACGAAAGAGGATTTATCGGCTATCTTGACCGAGATCGGTGGCAGTATCGCGAAACGGCCCGATGGCACTGACTTTTACGAATCGGGCGTAACAACCGAGACGAGGGATGAGACGAAACGTATCATCGAGATCAAGCTCAATCTGCTGGGACTGGCCGATATACAGATACGAACGGTAGGGAACGAGTTCATTCTCGTGGATCTCGCCGGGGTGGACATTGGAACCGCGAAGAGCATCGTCGGCAAGCCCGGGAAGTTCGAGATCAGGATGCAGACGAACGGGACTGGCGGCGATGTCGCACAGTGGATGACGCTGGGAGAGGTCGAGAACATCACGGCGCATGTCATCTTCGGGAGCAAGGGTATAGAAGCACAGAGTGTGGGCGCGGTTCCGATACGGGAGGACGTGTACTCTCCGTGGGGCGCTACGTTCACCCTGACCGAGGATGGTGCAATCGCGTTGCGTGACGCTGCGCTGGCATACGGTGCCACAACTAACCCCGCGAATCACGAGGTAGCGATGCTGCTCGATGATGTGGTGATCTACAGTGCACAGCTCTCGACGGAGCTGGCACGGGACATAGAAAAGTACCCGGTGTATCGCCTGCGGGCAGAGACGGGCCTGGGAGATGATGGCTTTGAGCGTGCGAAAACGCTCATCGTGCACCTGAAAGCGGGCGTGTTACCGGTGAACGTGGAGATCATCGGCTCTGGTGAGGTGTCTGCCTATTTGGGCGCGAAATTCAAGCAGGAGGCACTGATCGCGGGCCTTGTCGCACTGTTCTTTGTGGTTATCGTCGTCTTCCTCAGGTACCGGGAGAGGAAGATCGTGCTCCCCGTGTTCTTCACGCTCCTGAGTGAATTGATCTTGATACTTGGCTTCGCCGCGGTAATCAACTGGCAACTCGATCTCCCCAGCATTGCCGGTATCATCGCGGTGATCGGTACTGGCGTAGATCAGCTCGTTATCATCACCGATGAGATACTCGCGGGCGGCCGATCCTCAACGAGTATGTATCGTAAACGTGTCTCCTTCGCCTTCGGGATCATTTTCGTCTCGGCCTTTACCACTATTGTGGCCATGTTTGCGCTCGCCTTGATGGCGCTGGGCACCTTACGCGGCTTTGCTATTATCACCATCATCGGCCTGGTGATCGGGATCTTACTGACCCGGCCCGCATATGCTCGGATAGTCGAGGAGATCGTCTGACGCGTCCTTTAGCGGTTGGCGGAAACGATATTATACCACGCCAGTGTGAGTGTCCCCTCAAAGTATATATAGTGCATAAGAAATAATCTAAGTTAATCCGAAAACGAGAATCCACAAAGCGGGGGACGATATAGCCGGGCCTACGCCCTCATTGCGGATCAAGAGTGCGCATTACCCTCAGAACACGGTAACGAGCACGGACCGATGGATACGAGTGCACCCTTCGGGGGACGGGAGTGACAAATGGCAGAGCGATTCAATGAGAAGGCAAACACGCTGGCTCAGGAATATTGGCGATTAAAAGAGATAGCCGCCAATACCGCGAGTAGTAACCGGCTCGTGGAGATAGAGCGGCTCTTAGAGAAGGGCATCGGGGGGAAGCTGAAGGATCAGCTGGAGGCGGAGGCGAAGCAGCTGAGAAAAGAGGAAGCGGACCGTGGCGGCGCCTCCCTGCGGCTGAGTGAGGTGAAGAAGGAACTATTAGAGCTCACTGCGGATCTGGCACCCAATTTAGACCTCATTGAAGACAACTTCTTCCCCTACGATAGCGATCACGAGCCGATCGGCGAGCAGTTCTTCGCGGCCTTGACCGATCTCTTTTTTGGCGCGCCCACACCCAGCATCCCCTTCAAGGTTGCTACGCTCTCAAAAGAGGGGATACGCGTGAACGCTACTGCGGAGAGCTCGTCATTGGAGATACTGAGCTACATCATCATGATACTCCAGGAGAGCGCGAAGAAGCGACTCGGTATGCAGAATACGATCGACAATTGCTGCGCACTGCTCAGGCAGAATGATTTCGCATTTATCGTTTTGAAAACCTTACTCAACGCAGGGAAACGATTGGGTGTAAAGGAGATAAGGGAGATCTCGCACCGCGAAGATAAGGCGTACACAGAACTTGTAAGAAGCGATCTCTACGACAAAGAGTTGATCAACGGTGTAGCCTTTCTCATGAGCGCAGAATGGGGCTACAGCATGATCAAGGAATATGATGGCAAATACGAGCCCACAGACTTCGGTGAATGGGTGTGGCGGATCTGTAATGCAGAACTCAGCAGGGAGGAAGGGGCGGGTAAGGGGAGACGCACGGGCGTCTCGAATTCGAGCCTCCACCTTCAGAAAATTCTAACGTTTTTAAGAAAGTGAGGGGGAATAGAAAGAGGGGATGTGGTGACGGCATACGGTGAAAGAAGAGAAAGAAAAAGTGGTTAGCCACCTGCGATCGAAATTATTCCCGTGGAACTTCATCTTAGAGGCCGTTGAGGGAGAGGCGGTTAGGCATTTTGTACCCTATGCCATCCAGATGTGTGAGGCAAAGGGGATCGAGCGGGGTTCGGTCGAGAGCGAGGCGGCACGGGAGGTGATTACCCGAGAGATAAAAGAGGCGGTGGATGATTACCTCTTCGATCCCGATGATGTGGAGATTGCACGGATGCACGGGCGATTTGCTGAGCAGTATCCGTTCGCCTTCTCGCAGAGCCTGGCCTTTGTCATTCTCCATCGACTCGGGCTCAACTTGGAAGATATCGTGGATGTGCGCGGTGTGAGCGACCTCCTTGGCGAGGATCTGCGCGAGATCAGAAAACGTGAGGATATGGTGCGGGACATCATTGCCAAGAATGGCCGCAGAGCGATCAAGATGTACGCGCGCACTATCATGGACAAGAAGGTGATCACGGCCGGGGGGGATTGGATCGGCACCGTAGCTGACCTCATCTTCACGAGCGAGAATGGCAAGGTCGAGAGCCTGGTCGTCGCCCATCTGCGCGGATCCGGCTTGAAAACGAGCCGGGTTCCCATGAAAGACGTCCGTCTCAACATGTACAGCAAGAACATCGTCTTAAAATCCTCTGATTACCGAAAAGGCGGGTGATGAGGTAGCAGGAGCGCAAATTATATATAGTATGAGCGTATTGGCACAATACGGGGCATAAAAGGAGAGGGGGAATAAGATGCGGGTATTCGTGATAGGATATGGACAGGCCGGGGGGAGAATTGCGGATGCGTTTATCGAGTATGCGAAGAAGACCGGGCAGCATTTCGTCGCGCGTGCAATCGCGATCAACACCGCGCGAGCCGATTTGATCGGGCTGAAGAACATCCCTATGGAGGACCGGATTATGGTCGGCGAGTCCCTGACAAGAGGTCACGGGATCGGCGCAGATAATGAGATGGGTGCACGAGTGGCTACAGATGAGATCTATACGATCCAGAGTGAGATCGACAAACGAGGAACCCACCATGTTGATGCTTTCTTGATCGTTGCTGGTTTGGGCGGTGGAACTGGTTCAGGAGGTGCGCCGGTACTGGCACGGCGGTTAAAGAAGTTGTACGAGGAGCCCGTGTACGGGCTGGGCGTATTGCCCGCGAAGGATGAAGGGAGTTTATTTTCCTTGAATGCCGCACGGAGCTTGATGACCTTTGTGAATGAGGTGGATAATCTGTTCATCTTTGATAACGACGCCTGGAAGAAGGGTGGAGAAAGCGTTAAGGAAGCCTTCGTTGACATTAATGACGAAATCGTACGCCGGTTCGGCATCCTCTTCGGCGCGGGCGAAGCGAACGAGGTGGGGCAGATGGTCGTCGATGCGGCTGAAGTGATCAATACGCTGAAGGGCGGCGGGGTCTCTACCATTGGCTACGCATCGGAGCAGATCGAGAGCGACGGCGGCTTCCTCAAGAAATTCACCAGCAAGAAGAAAACGATGGATAATCTCGATTCCGTTACCCGGATCTCCTCGTTGGTACGGCGTGCGATCGCCGGTCGATTGACGATCCCCTGTGACGTCTCAACCGCGGAGCGGGCATTGATCATTGCAGCTGGGCCGCCGAAAGAGCTGAGCAGAAAGGGCATCGAGAAGGCCAAGGTTCGCGTCGAGGAGATAATTCGCGGGAAAGAGGTTCGAGGCGGTGATTTCCCGCTGGTGAAGGGGCAGCATGTCTCCACCATCGTGCTCTTCTCCGGCGTCTCAGACGTCCCGCGGATCAAGGAGCTGCATGAGATCGGGATAGAAGCGCAAGAGACCATGAAGGAAGTATCGAGCGAGAAAGAGAAGGACTATCAGAAGCTGCTGGGTGGGAACGACGCGATCAAGCCGCTGTTCTGAGGTGATTATGGTGAAATTCAACTACCGCCTGATCGTGAGCCTCGTGCTCGTAAGCCTGCTGTGTGCAACCTCGTTCAGCGTCATCGGCTGGGCTGCAGATGAAACGCCCTTCATGAAGGTGACACCCACGGATATGCGGTTCGATGACGTGGGCGGACCCGAGCTGGTGAACGGTGGCAGTGAGGTCTCCATTAAGCTGGTGATGACGAACGTGAGCAAGGAGTTCGAGCGATCAACGCTCACGTTCCACTCCGAGTTGGAGAATGCCGTCGGTAGTATCAGTGGCGAGGGTTTGGTAGAGCAGGCGCTTAAATCCGGGAGCTCGTATACCCTGGAGCACAAGAAGCTTACGGGGGACGTGGTGGTCACCTGGTCGGGCGGAGCGCCGGACGTGGGTAAGCGCGAATCCTTCGTGTTCTTAGATATCACCCAGAAAACCTCTGAGGGCACGTATACCGTTTCTCATATCATCAAGGATGTTTCCTCTCAGACCATCGAGGATGCGATTGCCGCATTCGATACCGCGAGTAAGGCGATTGCAAAGGCCAATACCGCGATCGCGGACGCTGAGCAGCGCGGTCTGGACGTGAGGGAGGCGGAGACCCGCCGCGATCTGGCAAATGAGTACCTGAGCAACGCGCAACGGTTCTACGGCGAAGGCAGGGCTGAGGATGCGTTAGAAGAGGCCGAAAAAGCGGTCAAAACGGCACACGAGGCAGAAGCCAAGGCGGGCGCTGCGGTCAGTGGAAGAGCCTATCTCAATTATGGTGTCATCGCCGCGGTGATCATCGTTGCGGCGGTCGTCTTTGTGCTGCTCTTGCAGCAGCGGAATCGTAGGAGAGGCGTTTATTAATTAGCCGCCCGCCAACTCGCTACGTGCGAAGCATCAGGTGGGGTGCGGATGCAGCGAGGGGACTATCATCCGAACGCGTACCTGGAGCGGAGGAGGAACGTGATCGGGGGGGCTCGAGGCGCGAACACGGATACTCAATACGCTCGATGATCGAGGTATGCTCACGGTGAATGAGCTTGCGGTACGGGCAGTTTTGAGTCCTTCGGTCTCCCGACACCATCTGCGCCTGCTGGAGGCCGAGCGGATCGTGAAGCGGCGCGGGAAACGGCCGTATACGTGGCGCATAACTGGCAAAGGCCAGAAACGACTGATCCCGGCAAACCGGCAGATATCATGAGAGCACCAGGCGCTCTTTCGAGCGTTTTACGCGTTCCGCGGTGCTGCTCTACATAAAGCTTTAATTCCCGTGGACATCATGTATTACTATCCGTGGCGGGAGCGTAGCGAACGTAACGCACCCCTGTGGTCGGGATAGCCAAGTGGTCTAAGGCGGCAGGTTGCTAACCTGCTTCCCCTTACGGGGATCGAGGGTTCGAATCCCTCTCCCGGCGCTTATGATTAATCCCGTCACGATTCTGTATGAGGCGGTTTTACAGCGAGATGTGGTGCGATCGCCTATCCCGTTGAAGCATATCCTCCTCGTGCTCGACGAGACAGACATCCTCTCCAATCCTCGAGGCCTGGAGCTGTTTCGGCATTTTGTTCAGTGGTGCCATGAGCTGAACATCGACACGATTAGTGCGTATATCAGCGTTATTCGCGCGGGTATGGAAAAAGAGGAGATCGGGACCGCACGTGATCGTCTGGCAAACGAGTTACAGGATCTACTCCGCGACAGTACTGTAGCACTGACCATCTACGGTGCGCGTACCGGTGTAGAAGCGGAGACCACGGAAGCCTCGACCTACCTCCAGGAGTCGAGCACGAACGGACGCCGGGTAATCATCTCGCTGGGATTTACAGGGCGCAGCGAGCTGACAAAGGCTGCACGCGAGCTTGCCGCGCAGGTGAAAGCCGGGAAACTGGCACCGGACGAGATCGATGAGCGGCTGATCGAGTCGGAATTGCTCTTTAAGTCAGAGCCCGATCTCGTCATCCGGTCCGGTTCCACACAATTGATGGATTTCCTTATCTGGCAATCGGTCTATACTGAATTTTACTTCACCGATATGAACTGGGTGCACTTCAGGAAGATTGATCTTTTGCGCGCGGTGCGAGATTTCCAGTTACGCGAGCGGCGGTTTGGACGGTGATTTCCTGGCTATTCGACCACCACCATCTTCCGCATCCAAATACTCACCGCTTTGCGCGCCTGCTCGGGATTGGCAAAGTTCTTCTCGAGCTCGGGATCGGCGGGCATGCCGATGAACGGGTTGATGGTTCGGTTCGCTACCTCAAGGATCCAGATCTGCGCGTTACGCACATCATGCTCTCGAACGAAGGAAATAAAGGGCGCCGGGGTCTTCTCCGTGGGAACCACCATCACCATCTCAGCCGCCGCTTCTCCTTCCGGTAGGCCGGGATGCATATCCATAAACGGTGGCACGAACTTGATCGATGAGAAGATAGAGAGGCGGAGCCTATACTGTCGGGCGCCCTCTGACTTCTCTGCATACACCGCGAGAGTGCTGGTTTCAGCCGCCGCTGGCTCGCTCCGTATCACATAGCCGCACCGCTCCAGGAACTCCTGAAGCACGTCTCGCAACGTACTTAATGGACTTCGCAGTTTGGTCCAGCGGAGAAATGCCGACTCCAATTCCACCGCGAGGTAGCCATGGACGGGCAAGCAGTAAAAGACCTCGCCCTGATAGTTGATCTTCGTGCGCAGATCGGGTGAGAAGACGGATACTTTCTCGGTGCTCGTAATGCTCGTGAAGATCTGTGCCTCTACAGTGCCCCCGAGATCTCGTTCCAGCCTCGCTCGTTCAGCAGTGCTCAGCGCGTGTAAGCAGTCCTGTATCTTCAGCTTGAGCTCGCCTTCTGAGAGCACTTTGTGCTTATTAATGTAGACGGAAAGGCGCTTGAAAATCTGTAACAGCGGTTCCTGGTTCATCGGTCGTCACTGGTGAACTCCTTTGGCTCGATGCCCGCTCGTCTCGACGACGGCGCACGCGGCGTTTTATACGGTCGTCGCATCTGCACGCCACACCGCAAGCAGGTGGTCGTCAGGTACTCGCCCCGGAGCCGCACCCGTGCGGTCTTGCCCGGTATGAGCAGCCGGTGACAGCGCTTACAGAGCCGCATCTTCAGATGCTGCGGGATGCGCACCCGGTACCGCATCCCTAGTGCGCGTGCGAGCTGGGTATAGCGATCACTCCGCTGCTCCTGCCCCGCTTTTGCCGCGGTCTCCGCGAGCTCAAAGAGGCGCTCGATTCGCTCCACTGCAAGGTCTGCGATTTGTCTCTTCAGTCTCATGCACCACTACCTGCCTGCAACAGTCTTAACTTAGTAAAGCACTGTTAAATAGCACCATCTGATTGCAAACCCCCTGAGCGGCGATCAGAACGAACTGGCTTCAAGCAGCGTTCGCACCTGAAACGGCGACCAAAAGAGGGCAAAGAAAGGATACCATGGATGAGAATGACCGGTTAGCGTATCTGAAGAAGGCACGGGTAATCGCCGACTATCAATTCGGACGCGGAGCGGGAACTGCCCTGTTCCCCCCTACCGTTGAATTCATCTTCTCGCGGACGCGCCGTATAGCGCAGATAAAAGACGGGCAGCGGCGCATAGCCACGCTCCGCAGTCTTGATGGCCTCTTCACTCTGGGCCGCGAAGGCGCGAAGCGGCTCCATCAGGTGCTCCCCTATCCACAGCTTCGCGTGGTGATGAACAAAGAGAGCAGCGGGTTCGTCCAGACCGGCGGAACCGCCTTTTGTAAGCATGTCGTGGATGCAGATCCACAGATACGCGCCTATGACGAGGTGCTTGTGGTCGACGAGCAGGACCGATTACTGGCCACCGGGCGGGCAATGCTCACGCGTGAGGAGATGCGCTGCTTCCAGCACGGCGTTGCCGTCAAGGTGCGTTACGGTACGACGAAATGATCGCGCTGAGCTTGCACCTATCCGTAAATTCTTCCGAGTTACTGCATTTTTATAGAGGGGTGAACGAATAACATAGGGGATGTTAGCGGAAGAGATCGGCTCGGCTTTACGGGGCAGTGGTCGCACCCTTGCCACCGCGGAGTCGTGCACCGGTGGGTTGGTGGGCGATCGGATAACCATGGTCTCCGGCAGCTCGGAGTATTACAAAGGCGGCGTCGTTGCGTACGCGAATGACGTGAAGGCGGAGGTCTTACAGGTTGCACGTACGTTACTGGCGGAGAAAGGCGCGGTAAGCGCGGAATGCGCCGTAGCGATGGCACAGGGTGTAAGAAAGCTGCTCAAGAGCGATATTGGCATTTCGACTACCGGTATTGCCGGTCCTACGGGCGGGACGCCTGAGAAGCCCGTTGGATTAGTTTATATAGCATTGGCAACAAAAGATTACGTAGCTCACGAAAAGCATATCTTCCACAGAGATAGGGAGGGAAACAAGCGAGAGGCGGCTGATGCCGTTCTGCAATTGCTGCTGAAATATATCTCTCAGAGAGCAATAATGTAAGGTGAAGTACGAGAGGTAGAAGGGCTCGTAGCTCAGAAAGGTAGAGCAGCGGGCTTTTAACCCGTCGGTCGCGGGTTCAAATCCCGTCGAGCCCGTCAGTCATCCATACGCTGAACTGAATGTATGAAGAGGGGAAAGGTATCCATTCTTGAACATGAGTTGGTGCCCAGACATGAGGTTCTGGGTGAGGACGAAGTAGCAGAGCTTTTAAGAACCTATAAGATACAAAAGGAGCAACTGCCGAAGATCAAAGCTACTGATCCCGTGATCAAAGAGCTCAAGGAAGCGGCTGTTGGTGATATCATTCGGGTACGGCGAGTAAGTAAAACAGCGGGTAAATCGGTATCGTATCGTCTGGTTATTGAGTAATGAAGGTGGGAAGTGGGAGTGTGTATGTTGGATAAGAGCGTTTTATCAAAGGCTTATTTAAAGCGGAAAAAGATCGCACAACATCAGGTTGATTCCTTCAACTATTTCCTCAATGAGGGCATGCACCGCGTTATTGAGGAGCAGCCGTTCGTCGAGACCTCGATCAGTGGCGAAGACGACCTGGGAAAGTATTCGGTGGGCGTGCGATTTGGGAAGATCAGTGTCGGGCTCCCGAAATCACGTGAGGCGGACGGCTCCTCTGAAGAGATTTTCCCCTCTCAAGCGCGGCTCCGCAATCTTAAGTATGCCGCTCCGGTCTATCTGGAGATGCAGCTCATGCGGAAATACGAGCATGATGAGCTGGGTGTTAATGAGGAGAGCGAGCTGGAGACGGTGGAAATTGGCGAGATGCCGATCATGGTGAAGTCAGCGAAGTGCAATGTCTCCCGCGAGGTGCGTGAGGAGAAGTTGGATCGGAAAATTTCTGACCAGGAGTACGAGGAATGGCTGAGGCACGAGGCAGGAGAAGATCCGCTCGATCCCGGCGGCTATTTCATCGTTAACGGATCCGAGCACGTGATCATCACGCTCGAAGATCTCGCACCGAACCGCATCTTCGTCAATTTCGAGGAGAAGTACGGGAGTAAAAGCGAGGTCTCAAAGCTCTTCTCGCTCAAGCAGGGCTTTCGGGTGCCAATTCGCGTGGAGATCAGTAAGAAGGACATAGTGGAGGTCTCCTTCCCCGCGGTGGGCAAGAAGATCGAGTTCGTGACCTTGATGCGCGCTCTGGGGCTCGAGGACGACGCCGCCATTGTCAAAGCGGTCTCAGACGAACCCGAGATCCAGGAGCATGTCCGGGGCAACCTCCACGAGAGTAAGGTACGCACACAGGAGGAAGCAATCGAGAAACTGGGCCGTATGATCGCACCGACCCAGGCAAAGGAGTATCGCGAGAAGCGCGTCAATTACATCCTCGACCGCTATTTCTTCCCGCATCTCGCTGATAAGATCGCCAAGGCCCATTTCCTGGGTCGCATGGCAGAGTCCTGTTACGAGCTCTCGCTGGGGAAGCGCGGCGAGGATGATAAAGATCATTACGCGAACAAGCGCTTGAAGCTTGCCGGTGATTTGATGGAAGATCTCTTCCGGGTCTCGTTCACCAAGCTCATGCGCGATATGCGGTATCAGCTAGAACGGGCGCATATGCGTGCACGCGAGCTGAAGATATCCACGGCGATTCGGTCCGATGTGCTCACAGAACGGATCACACATGCGCTCGCGACCGGTAACTGGGTAGGAGGCCGCGCCGGTGTATCTCAACTGCTGGAGCGGAGCAACTTCGTCGCGACAGCGAGCCACTTGCGCCGGATCATCTCGCCGCTCTCTCGGTCTCAGCCCCATTTCGAGGCCCGTGACCTTCATCCCACGCAATGGGGGAAGATCTGCCCGAGTGAGACGCCAGAAGGGCCCAATTGTGGCCTGGTCAAGAACTTCTCGCAGATGGTCGAGATCTCGGTGGGTGAGGATGAAGAGCACTTCAAAGAACTTCTCTCTACGCTCGGGATCGTTCCGCCATCACGCTCATCAGAGCTCAGTGCGGAGAAGCTCATCCGCATCTTCGTCAACGGCGATTTCATCGGGTTTAGCAGATCGCCCGAACAATTCGTCGCAGAGGTGCGGCAGAGGCGCCGGGCTGGAGAGTTCTCCGACCAACTTAACATCGCTTACTATGCTGGCCGGCGTGATATTCTCATCAATTCTGATGGTGGTCGAGCACGCAGACCTGTTATCGTCGTTCAGAACGGCAAGGCGCTGGTCACTGAGTCGCACATCGCGAAACTGCGAACCGAGGAGATCAACTTCGATGACCTCGTCAAAACCGGGGTAATCGAGTATCTCGATGCGGAAGAGGAGGAGAACGCGCTGATCGCGGTGGAGGAGTCGGACCTGGATAAGGCGGATGGCAAGGACTACACGCATCTGGAGATCGACCCCTCATTGATCCTGGGCGTGGTTGCGGGACTTATCCCCTTCCCCGATCACAATTCGTCTCCCCGGAACACGATGGGCGCAGCGATGCTGAAGCAGTCGCTGAGCCTTCCAACGGCGAATTATAAGTCGCGAACCGACACGCGGACACATGTACTGCAATATCCGCAGAAGCCGATCGTGAAGACGCGCACAGCAGACCTTATCCAGCACGAGAAGCGGCCTGCGGGCCAGAATTTCGTGCTCGCAGTCCTGAGCTATGAAGGATACAACATGGAAGATGCGTTGATCCTGAATCGCGCGGCCATCGATCGCGGATTGGGACGGAGCCACTTCTTCCGCACGTATGAAGGTGAGGAGATCCGGTATCCGGGTGGTGAAGAAGACCGATTTGAGATCCCTGATATGGAGATCGTCGGTGTGCGAAGCCACGATGCATATAAACAGCTCGACGAGGACGGCATTATCAACGCGGAGACCGAGGTGGCCCCGAACGATGTGCTCCTCGGGAAGACGAGTCCGCCACGGTTCTTGGAAGAGACGACCGAGCTGCTGAGCCCCCTGGAACGTCGCGACACCTCGATCTGCACTCGCCCCAATGAGCAGGGGGTGGTCAGTTCAGTGGTGCTCATGGAATCGAGCAGCAATCGGCGACTGGCAAAGGTCACCGTCCGCGATCAGAAGATCCCGGAGATCGGTGACAAGTTCGCATCACGACACGGCCAGAAGGGCGTGGTGGGGCTCATCGTGCCCCCCGAGGACCTGCCCTTTACGGCCGAAGGTCTCGTACCTGATTTGATTATCAATCCGCACGCGATCCCGTCACGAATGACCGTAGGCCACGTTTTGGAGATGATCGGCGGTAAAGCAGGCGCGTTGGACGGGCGCTATATCGATGCCACGGTCTTCTATGGTGAGCATGAGGACGAGTTGCGAGCGGCACTGGGCCGCGTGGGCTTCTCCAGCACCGGGCGAGAGACGATGTGGGACGGCATGACCGGCGAGAAGATCGAGGCTGAAGTCTTTATCGGTATTGCTTATTATCAAAAGTTGTATCATATCGTCTCTGCGAAGATGCATGCACGCGCACGCGGACCGGTGCAGATACTGACCAGGCAGCCAACAGAGGGGAAAGCGAGAGAAGGCGGGCTTCGGTTCGGCGAGATGGAGCGCGATGTTCTCATCGGATACGGTGCGGCGATCTCACTCAAGGACCGGCTCCTGGACGAGTCTGACAAGGTGGTCGAGCTCGTTTGCGGGAACTGCGGGATGATCGCCTCCACGGACAATAAGACCGGCTCGGTCTTTTGCCCCAACTGCGGCGCCGACACCGACATCTACCCCGTGGAGATGAGCTATGCCTTTAAGCTCCTGCTGGATGAGATGAAAGCGCTCTGTATAGCGCCGCGATTACAATTGGAAGAGGCCGTCTGAGATGAGAACGAAACGGATAAAAGGGATTAAATTCGGCTTGCTCTCTGCGAAAGAGATACGCAAGATGAGCGCATCGCGGATCATTACACCGGATACGTACGGCGAGGACGGGTTTCCGATCGAGCGCGGGCTGGTGAATCAGCATATCGGCGTCATCGATCCCGGACTGCGCTGCAAGACCTGTGGTGGTCGGATGGGCGAGTGCCCCGGTCATTTCGGACATATCGATCTCGAAGCCCCGGTTATCCATATCGGCTACGCGAAGTTGATCTACAAGATCTTAACGGCGACCTGCCGAAGTTGCGGCCACGTGATGCTCGATGATGAAGGCCGCGAACGGTTCATGGAGGAGATCGAGAGACAGCGAGCAAAGCATGCGGATATTAACGACGTGGTGAAGCAGGTCTTCAAAGAGGCGGCGAAGCACAGCGTTTGCATCTATTGCGACGAGCCACAGCAGCGCATTAAATACGAAAAGCCCACCACCTACATCGAGGTTGATGAGGCGGAGAAAGAGCGGCGATTGATGCCGACCGATGTGCGGGAGCGCCTTGAGCGCATACCTGATGAGGACGTGCCGCTCTTCGGGATGGATTCCAGGAACGCGCGCCCCGAGTGGATGGTTCTCACCGTGCTGCCAGTTCCGCCGGTGACTGCGAGGCCGTCTATTACGCTGGAGAGCGGGCAGCGGAGTGAAGATGACCTCACGCATAAGCTCGTCGACATCCTCCGGATCAATCAGCGGTTCATGGAGAATCGCGATGCAGGAGCACCGCAATTGATTATCGAAGACCTGTGGGAGCTGCTTCAGTATCATGTGAACACCTATTTCGATAATGATATCCCGGGCGTGCCGCCTGCGCGACACCGGAGCGGACGGCCACTGAAGACCATCGCGCAACGATTGAAGGGAAAAGAGGGCAGATTCAGGGGCTCGCTATCCGGTAAGCGCGTGAATTTCTCTGCTCGTACGGTCATCTCTCCCAATCCCGATATCGAGATCGACGAGGTCGGTGTGCCTGAAGCGATCGCAAGGGAGTTGACCGTTACGGTCAATGTGACCGAGCGGAACCTCGAGGTGATGCGCGAGACCGTGCGCCGGGGTAAGCGACATCCGGGTGTGAACTACGTGCGACGCAGTGACGGCCGGAAGGTGAAGGTGACCGAGAGCAATTTCGAGACGCTGGCCGACGAGCTGGACCTCGGCTGGAAGGTTGAGCGACACCTGAGGAACGGCGACATCGTGCTCTTCAACCGTCAGCCGTCCCTCCACCGATTGAGCATCATGGCGCACTATGTCAAGGTCATGCCCGGACGGACCTTCCGATTGAATCCCGCCGTCTGCCCGCCGTATAATGCAGACTATGACGGCGACGAGATGAATCTGCATGTGCTTCAGTCGGAAGAGGCGCGTGCGGAGGCGAAGATTCTTATGGCCGTGCAGCGCAATATCATCTCGCCTCGATTTGGCCGACCGATCATTGGAAACATTCATGATTACATCACCGGGTTGTTCATTCTCACCCGGGGCGAGAAGCGATTTACAAAGGAAAAAGTACTCAATATCGTATACAAAATCGCGCTTGATGCGTTGGGTGCGCCTGCAGGTCTTGATGAAACGCTGCAAACCCCCTACTGGACCGGGAAACAGATCTTCAGTCTGATCCTGCCGTCGGGTATGCATTTGGAATTCCGAAGCAAGACATGCCAGAAATGCCCCGAATGCCAGGAGGAGAACTGTCCATACGATGCTTATGTCAAGATAGCAGATGGAAAGCTGGTCTGCGGCGTGATCGACGAGAAGGCCGTGGGCTCCTTTAAGGGGGTCATCATCGAGCGGATCTTCCGGCAGTACGGAGAGGTGGTCACCAAGGTATTTATCCAGGACGCCGCTCGGCTCGCGATCAATTATATCAAGCACACGGGGTTCAGCTTCGGCATCAGTGACGAGGACATCCCCCGGGAGGGTAAGGAAGAGATCAGAATAGAGGCGATCCGAGAAGCTGAGAAGAAGGTCGAAGCTCTGATACGGGCGTACAACGGTGGAGAACTGGAGGCGTTACCGGGCAGAACGCTCGAGGAGACGCTGGAACTCCTCATCATGCAGGAGCTTGGCCGTGCTCGTGATGACTCAGGTATGATTGCGGAGCGCTATCTCGGCATCGAGAACCCAGGTGTGCTCATGGCCAAGTCTGGTGCACGCGGGTCCATGCTCAATCTCACGCAAATGGCGGCCTGCGTCGGTCAGCAATCGGTGCGAGGCGAGCGGATAAAGCGCGGCTACCAGGGGCGAACGTTGCCCTATTATAAACCGGGCGATCGCAGTGCCGATGCGCACGGCTTCGTGCGCGCATCTTTTAAAGAGGGGCTTTCTCCCACGGAATATTTCTTCCATGCCGTTGGCGGCCGTGAAGCGCTTGTTGACACTGCGGTCCGTACCTCTCAGAGCGGGTACTTCCAGCGACGACTCATTAATGCCCTGCAGGATCTCGAGGTGAAGAATGACGGGACCGTTCGGGAGACGAAGGGCACCGTCGTGCAGTTTAAATACGGTGATGACGGCATCGACCCCTCAAATGGCGAGTTGGCAAAGGTGGTTGATATCGATAAAGTGATTAAGGATGTTATCGAGACGGAGGCGTAGGATGTACCGGGTGGCGAAGCGTAAGGGGAGTGAACTGCATGCCGGGAGATAGCGGAGAAAGAGCTGAAGCGTTGGAGAAGGCCGGTGTCGATGCGGAGTTGGCGAGGCAGTTGAACGAGGATTTCTCGACCACTGAGCTCTCCCTGTCGTTTGAAGAGCTCCTGGAGGAAGAGATCGACACGACCGTTGCAGAAGATATCGTTATGATGCTGGGACGGAATCTGGAAGGCGAGATAAAGCTCAGCGATATTGAACTCAAAGTGAACCGAAGCGGGCTTCCGGAGAATATTAAGCTCGAGCTGAAAGGGAAATTGAAGGCGGTGCGAACGAAGCTGACCGCTGAGAAACTGGATGCTATCATACGCGAGATTGTTGCGGGCTACGAGCGGTCGAAAGTAGAGCCGCGGGAGGCGGTCGGCATCGTTGCTGCACAATCCATCGGCGAACCAGGCACGCAGATGACCATGCGTACGTTTCACTACGCTGGTGTCGGCGCCATTTATATTACGTTAGGGCTACCTCGGATCATCGAGATCGTGGATGCGCGAAAGAAGCTTTCTACACCCACCATGACAATCCGACTGCTCGATGAGTATGCAACGACCAAGAGCCGGGCGGAAGAGGTGGCGGGGATGATACAGGAGACATACATCAGCGATCTCGGTAAAATCCGCTCATCTATGGAAACGATGACCGTATGGGTTGAACTCAATCCCCGGGAACTGGAGAAGCGATACGTCTCGAGAGCGGACGTGATCGAGAAGATCAAGGAGATCAGCCAGGAGATGCTCGTGGACGAGATGGATGACGGACAACTGCGCATCTATACGGGCTGTGACACGTTCCATGAACTCTCGAAGCTGGAGAAGACTGTTGCGAGCAAACTGGTGCGGGGGATCGTCGGGATACAGCGGGTGCTGGTACGACGGGCACCCAGCGGCGAGTACGTGCTCTACACCGTGGGGTCGGAGCTGAAACGTTTGCGGAACCAGAAGGTAGAAGGGGTGGATTTCACCCGGACCACGACGAATAACATCGCAGAGATCGAGGAGGTGCTCGGTATAGAAGCAGCCCGGAACGCGATCATAGAGGAGATGTTGAACACTCTGAATGAGCAAGGTCTGGATGTGGATCCGCGCCACATCATGCTGATCGCCGATGCGATGACCATGGACGGCACGGTGAAACAGATCGGCCGGCACGGCATCGCGGGCGAGAAGGCCTCAGTGCTCTCGCGTGCTGCTTTTGAGGTCACGGTCGACAACCTCCTGGAGGCCGCTATTCACGGTGAGACGGACGAGCTGAAAGGAGTCACGGAGAACGTGATTGTCGGACAGCCGATCAAATTGGGGACCGGTGCGGTCGAACTGGTGGCGGGAAGGTAAGGAAAAGCTGACGCTCCCAGGTCTACGTAAGTAAGAATGAAACACAGAAGAAGGGGAGAGAAGAGGGGCGAGAGAGACGATGGCAAAGGCAAAGCGAAAGGCTGAGCGAAGCTCGATCGAGCTTTCAGATGTGCATAGGGAATTGCAGAAGGTATTACATCAGGGTACGGTACTGCTGGGCTCAAAGGAGACGGTACAAGCGGTCCTGAATGATGAGGCGCGGGTCGTTATCCACGCGTCCAATTGCCCTGAGCAGGTAAAGCAGGTCTTTACAGACGCGGTGATAAATGGTGACGAGGAGCTCATCGTGTATGAGTATCCTGCGAACAGTCTCGAGCTTGGACTCGCCTGCGGGAAGCCGTATTCAGTCGCTTCACTCTGTATCACCGATCCCGGCGATTCCGCTATTGTGCGTGTTCTCACACCGGAAGAACAACCAAAAGAGAAAACCTTGAATATCGACACACGATAAGAGAGAAAAAACAACAACCAGGTGAGTGAAACTGACCGTAAAGCTGGATACTGAGGGGATAAGGTGTATCGGAATCTTCGAGCAATCGACCGGTGCAGGCGTGATGGACTGTCTCGTGGACACGGAGGCGAATAAGGTGATCATGGTGGTGAAGAAGGGCGACATGGGCCTGGCAATCGGGAAGAACGGTGTGAACATCAATAAGGTGAAGAAACTACTCAATAAGGAGATCGAGGTCGTGGAACATTCACCGGACGCGAGGGAGTTCATCGAGAATTTGCTGCGGCCCGCGTACGTGAAGAGCGTCGAGCTGCTGAATAGGAACGATAAGCTCTGTGCTTACGTCGAGGTGCTCACGAAGCACAAGGGCATCGCCATCGGCCGTGATGGCGAGCGGATCAAGAAGGTGAAGATGCTGGTGAAACGGAACCAGGGCATCGATAACGTGATCATCAAATAGTCCGTGCAGACTTACCGTTCTAAAACGTTTTATCTAGAAAACGTAAAGGATAGTACAGTTCTTAAGGAGTGAAAGCGATGGGAAGAGGCATGTACGCAGCGAGGAAGATGCAAAAGCGGAGGAAAGTGATGCGGCGGAAGAGCCCGGACTACGCGCGGAAGGTCTTGAAGACCGCGAAGAAGAGTGATCCATTGGAAGGCGCACACATGTCACGGGCGATCGTCCTGGAGAAGGTGGGGATAGAAGCGAAGCAGCCGAATTCAGCGATTCGGAAGTGCGTGCGCGTGCAGCTCATTAAGAACGGGAAGCAGGTAACTGCTTTTGCGCCGGGCGACGGCGCGATCAAGTTCATTGACGAGCACGACGAGGTGCTGATCGAGGGCATTGGCGGCCGTAAGGGGCGGTCGTACGGCGATCTCTCAGGCGTGCGCTTCAAGGTCGTGGCGGTTAACGACATCTCGCTCCTGGAACTGGTGCATGGGCGTAAGGAGAAGATGCTGAGGTGATCGAGATGGGAGCCGATATATTGTTTGGCAAGATCTTTAATAAGTGGGACCCGGCGGATGTGACGATCACGGACATCGCTATCGAGCGGCACATCAGCCTCTCTCCCGTGTCGGCACTGCATTCCGGCGGTGCGCATGCAAGCCAGCAATTCGAGGAATCGAAGGTTTGTGTCGTGGAACGCCTGATCAACAAGATCATGCGGTCCGAGCGCAACACCGGGAAGAAGCTGATGGCCTACCGGATCGTGAATACCGCGTTTGATCTTGTTCATGAGGCCACAGGTCAGAATCCGCTCCAGGTGCTTGTGGATGCGATTCAGAATGCCGGCCCGCGCGAGGAGACGATTCGACTGCGGTTCGGTGGTATTCTCGTGCCCAAAGCCGTGGATATGTCCTCGCAACGGCGGGTAGATCAAGCGCTCATGTTCATTACCCAGGGCGCCGAGAAATGCGCCTTCAAGAACAAGAAGCGGATCGAGCGATGCCTCGCGGACGAACTTATCGCAGCATCACGGAACGCGAAGTGCTTCTCGGTGAGTAAGAGGGAGGAGAAGGAGCGAATCGCACGAGCCGCACGGTAGCACGATAGCGCTCATTTTTGCTTGCGACTATGTTCTGTGCGGATTTTCACGATTATCCCTGCCCCGGGCGGCACGCGGCATCGGGGGCTGTGTGTGCTCTCCGGAACCGCGGTGTTTATATACCGACGAATTACAGGTGTAATCACGTGGTGTAAGGTGCTGCAGCGGTTTGGCGTGAGTGTGAGCGGTAACGACGTGCGAATGTACACTACGGACGACCAGAAATTGAAAGAAGGAGAAATGGAGGTTTTGTAGCGTATGGACTATAGTGGCGAGAGGCGGGGATTTACCGCCCCTATAACCGTTGGCGAGACCTACGACGTTACGATCGAGGACGTCGGACGTGAAGGAGACGGCATCGCTCGTATAGAGGGATTTGTGGTCTTCGTGCCCAACACGCAGAAAGGGGATACGGTAAAAATCCGTGTGACCAAGGTATCGAGACGGGTTGCTTTTGGCGAAGTAGTTACTGAATGAGTGGCTGCCTGCACGAATATTATCGTAGAGCGTCCAAAGGAAAAGCTATAGTCGCTCTATAGCTTTCTTTTATTTTTATCAGACAGACCGTGAGCAGCAGCTCGATGTGGAGCAGGAACGCTTTTTGCGTCTGCGTTGCGTCACCAGGTATTTTCGGGGGGTACTAAGCTAAGCTCGGCTAAGCACAGGAACGGAGTGACGCTTAGCGGACTGCAGCGGGTGTAATTGGTGTCCCATTTTTGTCGTACGAGCAGCGGCCATTGCCGTGCTGAACTGAGGACCAACCCCCGGGCGTTCTCCGCAGGTGCCAGCTTCACGACGAAATAGGCGTTGGGATTTAGATAGATCGATAGCAGGACAACATATACTTTGCCCCCTACGCACTATCACTAAGCTGACATGAGGCGCTTATGAGATTCGCGGTAAAAGAGCAGCTCACTGAGGAAGAGATCCAATCCGGACTGCGCACCGTCATCAAGGACGGCCTGGCGGCGCAAACGATGATCACGTTGACCGGCGGAGCATTTTTAGTTGCATTCGCACTGCTCCTCGGTGCTTCTAACTTCATTATCGGGCTCGTCGCTGCAATCCCACCGCTTGCGCAATTGATGCAAATCCCCGCGGTCTATCTTGTCGAGAAGTATCGGGCACGACGTGCAATTTGCTTCTACGCGATCATCGCAAGTCGCGGTTTCTGGATACTCATCGCCGTTATACCGTTCCTCTTCGGCCTTACCGGGGTCCTCCCCGTTCTTATCGTCGCGCTCGTGCTCTACGCGGCGTTTGGCGCGGTGAGCAGCAGCAGCTGGAACTCCTGGATGCGCGACCTCGTGCCACAGGACCAATTGGGTGTGTTCTTCTCGAAACGCATGAGTTTAACACTCGGGGTGGGTATACCGCTCAGCCTCGCTGCAGGCTTCTTCATCGATTACTGGACACGGCTCTACCCCACGCAGGCGATCTACAGTTACTCAATTCTCTTCCTGCTCGGCTTCGTCGCGGGCATGCTCGATGCCTATTACGTCTCGACCATTCCGGAGCCACAAATGACACGTCCACCCCGCCAGCCTCGGTTCTTAGTCGTGCTCTCAAAGCCCTTCAGGGATGCGAATTTCAAGAATCTCATGCTGTTTCTGTGCTCCTGGAACTTCGCCGTTAACCTTGCCGCACCCTTCTTCACGGTTTACCTGCTGAAACGACTGGAGTTTGAGATCTCGTTCATTATCGCCCTGCTCGTTCTGAGCCAGCTGATGAACATCGCCTTCTTACGACTCTGGGGCCGATTCTCAGATCGCTACAGTAACAAATCAGTGCTCGGCGTCAGTGGTCCGCTCTTCATACTCTGCATCCTCGCCTGGACCTTCACGACCCTGCCCGAGCAGTATGTCCTCACCATACCGCTCCTTGTGCTCATCCATATCTTCATGGGCATCTCCACCGCGGGCGTGACACTGTCCACGGGTAATATCGGGCTTAAACTGGCGCCGAAGGGTGAGGCAACCGCGTATCTGGCAGCCAATAGCTTTGTCAATTCCCTGGCGGCCGGTATTGCACCGATCGTTGGCGGGCTCTTCGCAGACTTCTTTGTCAATCGCGAGCTCTCATGGACGCTTAGATGGTTCAGTCCCGGCGGCGAACTGGTGATTCAAACGTTGAACTTCCGTGAATGGGATTTCTTCTTCTTCCTTGCATTTCTCATTGGCACGTACTCCATCCACCGTTTGGCACTGGTTAAAGAGGTGGGCGAGGTGGAGGAGAAGATCGTTATTCGAGAATTGATTGCTGAGGTCAAGAG
The DNA here is from genome assembly GCA_011049045.1 of Methanomicrobia archaeon. Lineage (NCBI taxonomy): Archaea > Methanobacteriati > Methanobacteriota > Methanomicrobia > Methanomicrobia archaeon. Next base: position 56,018 of record DSCO01000060.1, read on the forward strand.
ACCACTGCGGAATTTCTCCACCGCGGGCGGACTGCGCCACATGCTCCAGTTCCCCTTCTCACTCATGCGAACAACGGTAGCGAAGACGAAACCGAAGAACCCGCGGAGGCCGTAAAATGGAGCAGGGTGGTAAAATGGAGTGGGTAGTATAGTGCGGCGAATCCGAGTTTATATACTCCACTCGACTTACTCTATCAGCTAAGACGAGCGACCATGCTATTTGCAGTTAAAGACCGATTAACGGATGGAGAGATCGAATCAGGGCTCAGAAGCGTTATCAAAGATGGGCTCACCACGCAGGCGATGGTGACGCTGACCGGCGGCGCCTTCCTGGTCGCGTTTGCGCTGAAGCTCGGCGCTTCCAACCTGGTGATCGGACTCCTGGCAGCTATCCCGCCGCTCGCGCAGTTGATGCAGATACCCGCGGTCTTTCTGGTGGAACGTTATCGCGTGAGACGGGCGATTTGTGCCGCGGCCACCGCGGTGAGCAGGTCGTTCTGGTTGCTCATTGCGCTTATTCCGTTCCTCTTCACTACGCAGATCGGATTGCTCGTGCTCCTCCTTGGACTCCTGCTCTACGCCTCGTTCGGCGCGATAGGGAGCAGCAGCTGGAACTCCTGGATGCACGATCTCGTGCCACAGGACCGTCTGGGGTCCTTCTTCTCGAAACGCATGAGCCTGGCTACCGGCATAGGCATCCCGCTCAGTCTTGCCGCGGGCCTCTTCATCGACTACGGCCGGACCGTTTTCGGCCAGAACGAGTTATACAGCTATTCAACGCTCTTCTTCCTTGGATTCCTCGCCGGCATGCTCGGCGTGTACTTCATCTCCACCGTACCGGAGCCGCGCATGCTGAGTCCGGTAGAAGCGGAGCCCTCGTTCCTGAAGACGCTCTTGAGCCCTCTGCGCGATTGTAACTTCAAAAAACTGATATGGTTCCTGTGCTCCTGGAACTTTGCCGTTAACCTCGCGGCACCCTTTTTTACCGTTTATATGCTTAATCGCCTGGGATTGCAGATCTCGGTAGTCATCGCGCTCTTGATTGTGAGTCAGCTTATGAATCTCGCGTTCTTACGACTCTGGGGCAACTTTGCCGATCGCTTCAGCAACAAATCGGTACTCGGCGTCAGTGGTCCGCTCTTTATGCTCTGCATCCTCGCCTGGACCTTCACGACCCTGCCCGAGCCGTATGTCCTGACCATGCCGCTCCTCGTGCTCATCCATATCTTCATGGGCATTTCCACCGCCGGGGTAACGCTCGCCTCCGGGAATATCGGGCTGAAACTGGCACCAAAAGGGCAGGCGACCGCGTATCTCGCGGCCAGTACACTCGGTAACTCACTGGCTGCCGGGATTGCCCCGATCATCGGTGGCTCCTTTGCGGACTTCTTCGTGGGCCGCGAGCTCGCCTGGACCCTGACGTATACCGCGCCAACGGGCAAACTGGTGATTCCCACCCTGGACTTTCAGCAGTGGGATTTCTTCTTCTTCTTCGCCTTCTTGCTCGGCTTATACTCAATACATCGCCTCGCGCTCGTCAAAGAGTCGGGGTATGTGAAGGAGGACATAGTGGTGCGCGAGCTGATAACGGCGGTCAAGCGGCCGTTACGGAATTTCTCCACTGCCGGTGGGCTCCGCTTTATGATTCAGTTCCCGCTCTCTCTTGCCCGAACGACCGTTGGTAAAGCGGTAGAGCGGAAGAATCATCGAAATCGAAATGGCAACGCGCGCACCCGGCCGTGACAGAGCGGACAGCGTGAGGTGATGGGCCGCGCTCTTGAGCACAATATTTTTTTTTCTACCGAACGGAATACATAGAATAGTATGGAAACACTGGCCTTCTTTATCTATGCCTTCACCTCCTTCTTCATCATCGTCAATCCCATCGGTGGGCTCATCACCTTTATCTCGTTAACCGCACGAGTGAGTGCGGCCGAACGCCTGGTGATCGCCAAACGCGCGGTGACCGTCGCCTGTGTTCTGGCCATCTTCTTCGCATTCGCCGGCGAGTTGATCTTGCGGATCTTCGGTGTGACCGTGGATTCCTTACGGGTGGCAGGTGGCGTCTTACTCTTCATCGTCGCGATCGACATGGTCCTGGCGAGAATCTCGCGAGAGAGTATGACCGAGGAGGAGATTCGGGATGCCGCGCGGCGCGATGACATCGCGATCTTTCCGATCGCCACGCCCCTGCTCACCGGCCCGGGCGCCATAACGACCGTCATTGTCATCATTCGAACCGGTCATACGCTGGACTTGAAGTTCATCGCGATCGGTGCCATCATTCTCACCTTTGTGTTCTCCTACCTTATCTTCCGATACGCCGGTCAGATCTATAAGCTTCTGGGCGTGACGGGCTCGTTGGTGATCACGCGGGTAATGGGCCTGTTGCTGGGCGCGATCGCGGTCAACTTTATAGCAACGGGAATCTGGAACCTCTACCGGTCGCTGCTGGCGGCCGCATAGCCCGGGTAGCGCGGCGTTTTGTTGGTGGACAGCTCACGGTCAGGCCACCGGGAACTTCAGCACACCGTCCCCACTCGTGATCCGAGCACGCCGCTCCTCGAGATCCCGCAGTGTAGTGTGATGATGACCACACGAAAGAGAGAGGTGTACGCACGAGGGCCGATGTCAAAACCCTCGATCTTGGGCTTGTGTGGCGTTAACGGTGCTCGATGCAGTACTACGTTACCGGTCGCTCATCCGATCTCCACCAGGGACTTTGCGCAGTCCCTTGCACAACCCCGAACCACCCGTCGCAACGGCACTCGAATAACGTTCTTTTTTAGCTATAAACCCGTTTTAACCGCTTTTCCCGGATGGTCCTGAAGGAGTAGAGCAGTACTGGGGCGGGCAGTGTCGAAAATGATATATATAGCGATAACAGAAAGAAAGCTATCGTATTCACCGGATATGAATAAAGGAGAAGCGGGCATAAAAGAAAAGGCGATTTCACGGCAGAGGAAAGCACGAGAAAAGAAGACACTGGGCCCCGTAGCGAATTTGGAGGCTCATGTGAGTCCTGATTGGTGGCGGCACCTCTTCAATTCGCTCTACTTGAAGACCGATGCGGACGTCGTTGATGATCCACGCGTCACCGGAAAGGAAGTCGAATTCGTTTCAGACCTGCTCCGGCTTGCACCTGACGAGCGGATCCTGGATCTCTGCTGTGGTCAGGGCCGGCATTCATTGGAGCTGGCTCGGCGCGGGTACCGGAACGTTGAGGGACTTGATCGCTCACATTTCCTCATTCACCGAGCACGAACGCAGGCGAGGAAGGCGGGTCTCTCATTGCGGTTCCGCGAGGGTGATGCGCGACGACTCCCGTATGCTTCGGATTCTTTTGATGCGGTGATGCTGTTGGGCAACAGTTTCGGGTACTTTGAGACGGTCCACGACGACCTACGGGTATTGAAGGAGATCTTCAGGGTGTTGAAGCCCTGGGGGCGGTTCCTTATTGATGTGGCGGATGGTGCGTATCTCCGTGAGCACTTCCAGCCGCGATCCTGGGAATGGATCGATAAGAACCTCTTCGTCTGTCGTGAACGCTCGCTCACACTGGATGACCAGCGCTTGATCTCACGAGAGGTGGTGACGCACGTGAACAAAGGCGTGATTGTTGACCAACTCTATGCAGAGCGGCTCTACACACGGGAGAGCCTCAATGAGCTCTTGAAGAGCGCAGGCTTCAGTGATATCCGATTCCATGGTGAGTTCCTCTCCGATTCCGACCGAAATCAGGATCTCGGGATGATGGAGCGGCGCATCATCGTCACTGCCGCGGTTAGAAAGGAGTGGGCCGCGGTGAAGAAGAGAACGCGCCGTGGGATCAGGCATGTGGTGGTCGTCATGGGCGATCCCAGCAAGCCGGACACGGTCAAGCCCTGCTGTGTCTTCGATGACGATGATCTCTACACCATCGATCAATTAAAAGGTTCCTTACGGGAATTGAAGGATTTCCGGTTCAGTTATCTCGCCAATCATAACATGCTCATCCAGGATTTGATAAAGCATGAAGCGAAGCTGGATTTCGTCCTCAATCTCTGCGACGAAGGATTTGAGAACGATGCGAAGAAGGAGCTGCACGTTCCCGCGCTCCTTGAGTTGCTCGGTATTCCGTATACCGGCTCGGGGCCGCAGTGTCTCGCGTTCTGCTTTGATAAATCACTGGTACGTGGAATCGCGCAGGAGATGGGCATCCCGGTGCCCAAAGCGCTCTTCATCAAGCCTGAGGACACGACCTTCGAGTTGCACGTCGACTTTCCCGTACTCGTCAAGCCGAACTTCGGCGACTCCAGCTTCGGCATTACGCAGCGGAATGTATGTTATGATCCGGAAGAGCTGACGAATGCGATTGCCGAGATCCGCGAGCGGTTCGGCTATGAGAAGCCGATCCTTGTGGAGGAGTTTCTCACCGGTCAAGACTTGAGCATGGGTATCATCGGCAATCCGCCCGAATCGTACACCGTGCTCCCCATCATCGAGGAAGATTACTCGGCACTCCCGGAAGGCCTGCCCCGGATCTGTGGCTATGAGGCGAAATGGCTGCCCGAGTCGCCCTACTGGAAAATCCGCTCGATTCCCGCAGAGCTCCCGGAAGAGGTTGAACGTAGGCTCGTGGAATGGTCAGTGAAGCTCTTTGAGCGATTGGAATGCCGCGATTATGCGCGCTTCGACTGGCGCCTCAATGCGCAGGGCAATCCCAAGCTTTTGGAAGTGAATCCCAATCCCGGCTGGTGCTGGGACGGGCATCTGGCGAAGATGAGCGCGATTGCCGGTATGAGCTATGCAGCAATGCTGGAAGCAATCCTGAAAGCAGCAGAAGCGCGCATATTCCAGCATAAGGATGAGAAGATGGCGCTGAGCGCCCCCGCGCCTCAGGATGTAGAATGCGTCGATGGTCTCTGACTCGCCATGTCGTCGCCCATTTACGAAACGACGTGATTTGTGCCGCTACCTATTTAAATCCGGGTAGGATATGGTATACAACTCACATCCCGGAGGATGATTGGGTCAGATGGCGGAAGAGCTAAAGGGAAATACAAAGAAGGTATACGAATCGATGCAGCAGCTGGGTATGAAGAGCGAAGAGAAGGCGAAAGGTCTGGAAGATATTGTGCGTGAGGCCAGGCTCCCGAAGGGTGCGGTTGCTAATAGCATTACCGAATTAACGCAGAAGAAGCTGGCGAAGCGGAGAGCGGGCGATAAGACCGCGAAGTATTTCCTGCTCAGATGATGATCGGGATGAGTGGGGGCGGATTACCATGGAGAAGAAGTTATACTATCTTCCCGTCTATTACGATATTGCATTTTCCTACGATCTCACCGGGGAGTTGCACTTTTTTACCGCGTGCTTCGAGGCATACGCGGACATTACGGTGCGCAGAATCCTGGAGCCCGCCTGTGGGAGTGGTCGTCTGTTACTGCCACTGGCGGCGCATGGCTATCATATCCTCGGCTATGATATCAGTGAGGAGATGGTCGCGTACACGCGTGACAAGATCGAGCAAGCGGGTCTCAACGGTCACGCCGAGGTGGTTGTCGGCGATATGCGAACGCGGAAATTTAAGGATACGTTCGATGCCGCACTCAATCTCCTGAATACCATCGGCTACCTCATCTCGGATGCGGACATTAAAAAACATTTCAAAGCGGTCTCGCACTCGCTCCGACGCGGCGGGATCTATATCGTAGAACTCGCCTGCGCACCCTTGAATCCGAAAACGGAGGAGCAGCCGGATGATACCTGGGTCGCCGAACGAGACGGCGTGACGGTGCAGACAACCTGGCGCACTGAGCGCTATGATTACGTACGCAAGCGGAAATACAACATCTGCAAGATGAGCGTCGTGGACAGGCCCCGGGAGAAGAAGTTCATGTTCATCGAGCCGCACATCCTGCGATTGTGGTTCGCCGAGGACGTGAAGCAGTTGAGTGCCGCGGGTGGCTTTGTCCTGAAGGCGATTTATAATCCGGGCTTTGACCGCTTACCGCTCGATGCGCCCCTTACTGGTGAGCTGGGCAATCTTTACTTCATTCTGAAGAAGGAATGAATGAGGGCGGGTTCAGGATATGCTCGCACTCCTTACGCTCGGTGCAGTCTTTATCCTGATTGCGATACGGCGGATCGGCTCCTTCAGCCTGCAGATCTGGCAGATTATGCTCCTGGGAGCGGTCATGGTGCTCATCACCGGGCAGATCTCACCTGCTGATGCGCTGCGGGCTGTTAATCTCGAGATCATCTTGTTTTTATTCGGCGTCTTCACGATCGGCCAGGCCCTGGAAGAGAGTGGCTATCTCTCGCAGCTCGCCGCGGCACTCTTTGGGCGAGCAAAATCGGTGGATCAACTCGTTCTTGCGATTCTTCTCGGGTTCGGGTTGCTCTCCACACTGCTCATGAACGATACGATGGCGATAATAGGAACCCCGGTCGTTCTGTTGCTTGCGCGGCAGCATGGCCTGGCGGCGAAGCCGCTCCTCATGACCCTCGCGTTTGCGATTACCATTGGTAGCGTGATGAGCCCGATCGGCAATCCCCAGAATCTCCTGATCGCCGTTACGCTCACCAATCCGTTCATCACCTTCTTCAGGCATCTCGCAGTCCCGACCCTCATCAATCTACTCGTGGCGTATCTCGTCCTGAAATACGCCTTTCGTACCGAGTTAGCGGGAAGACCGCTGCTTATAAGTTCCCCGGACGTTATTAAGGATTACAAACTCGCCCGGTTAGCTCAAGTCTCACTCGCGCTCATGCTGATCCTGATCGCCGCGAAAATAGCCCTGGGGTTTACCCACCTGCCGATCGATCTCCGGCTGACCGATATCGCCCTGATTGCTGCTGTGCCCGTGCTCCTGAGTGAGAAACGCGTGAAGCTCATCCGGGAGATCGACTGGTACACGCTCATCTTCTTTATTGCGCTCTTCATTTTGATGCAAAGTGTCTGGGACAGCGGCGTCTTTCAATCGCTCCTTGCCCACTTCCAACTCGACATCACGACCCCACCCGTAATCATGACGATAAGCGTCCTCCTCTCGCAGCTGATCTCGAACGTACCCCTCGTAGCGCTCTATCTCCCCCTGCTGATCCACGCGGGAGCGACACCTGAAGGGCTCTTAGCTCTGGCCGCGGGCAGCACCATCGCGGGTAACCTGCTCATTCTGGGTGCTGCGTCCAATGTCATCATTATCCAGCATGCAGAGCGGAGCGGAGAAACGCTATCCTTCGTCGAATTTGCAAAGGTCGGCATACCACTCGCGAGTGTTAATATTCTCGTCTATGCTCTAGTTCTCTTGTGATAAGAACGCTTTCCGCACCGTAAATAGCGGACGGGCGTGCATCATGGCGAACGGGGATACAATTAGGCGCGATATACCGGCTGTGCGATCGGCCGTCCTTTTTGGGGCAGGTTCCTGGCTAGCTGATTCCTTCGGCTTCCAGCTTCCGCCACCATCTGCTCTGCTCGTTTCTTCATCAGCTCCCTTCTGGCCATGGGGGTTTGCCGCACCGATCCCTTAGGCTTTACTTATGACCCTGCATATATCTATAGATGGAAAAGGAGAACGATTGAGATGGTTCGCGGTAACCGTTCATTATTAGAAGGATATTTCCACATCGCGTTCTTCAGCATGGAGATCGGCGTCAATCCAAAGATACCAACGTACAGCGGCGGGCTGGGTATACTGGCCGGCGACATCCTCAGATCGTGCGCCGATCTGAACGTCCCGATCGTCGCTATGACGCTCGCCAGTAACAAAGGGCATATCGCCCAGAAATTGGATGCCAAGGGTAATCAGACCGAGTTCTTCAAAGGTTGGCGGATCGATGACTTCGCCACGCTCAAACCGGGGAAGATATGCGTGCCCATCGAGGGCCGGGACGTCAGTGTGCAGGCATGGGAGTATAAGCTGACGGGCCGGGAGGGGCATCAACTTCCCGTCTACTTCCTGGATACCAACCTCTACGAGAATACCGAGGCGGACCGGGAGATCACCTCGTACCTGTACGGTGGCGATGAGCGCTACCGGCTGGCGCAGGAGATCGTGCTCGGCATCGGTGGGGTACGGATGCTCGATGCACTGGGGCAGCATAATATCAGCAAATATCACCTGAATGAAGGCCATTCGGCGCTCGCCGTTCTGGAGTTGTCGAAGAAGACGAAACAGGAGCATCCGCAGTATACGCATGAGCAGCTGCTCGAGGCCATACGCGATAGATGCGTTTTTACCACACACACGCCCGTGCCCGCGGGCCACGATAAGTTCGCCGCTTCGCTGGTCGAGCAACTCCTGGGCACCTATTGCGATGCGGTAGGGCTGAAGTATATCTGTAACGGGAGCCCGCTCAATATGACCTTGCTCGCGCTGGAGCACAGCGGGTATATTAACGGCGTGGCCAAACGGCACGAGGAGATCTCACGTGATATGTTCCCGGGCTATCCCATCGATTCGATCACGAACGGTGTGCACCACGTCTTCTGGACTGCGGAACCGTTCAGGACGCTGTATGATAGTCACATCAGCGGATGGCGCAAGGACCCTTTCAACCTGCGCTATGTGGTCCAAATCCCTCTGGAGGAGATACGGGAGGCGCATCGCGCGGCAAAGAAGCGCTTGATCGATTTCGTCAACGCACGGCACGATGCGGGCATGACCTATGATGCCTGCACCCTGGGCTTTGCGCGGCGAATGACGCGGTATAAACGCCCGCATCTCCTGTTCACCAATACCCGGTGGCTCGCTGCGATCGCGAAGCAGGTCGGTCCGATTCAGGTGATCATGGCCGGGAAGGCGCATCCGAAGGATACGTTCGGCAAGGATTTGATACGGCAGATCTTCGCGGCGATCGAGGAATTGGCGGGCGAGGTGAAGATCGTGTTCCTGGAGGATTACGATATGGAGCTCGCGCTGTTGCTCACATCGGGCGTTGACATCTGGCTCAATACCCCGAAGATACCCTGCGAAGCCTCAGGCACGAGCGGTATGAAGGCGTGCCTCAACGGCATTCCGAGCCTGAGTGTGCTCGACGGGTGGTGGGTTGAAGGCTGCGTCGAGGATGTCACCGGCTGGGCGATCGAGACGAAGGTAGCGAATGTCTGCGAGCTGCAGATGGATGACGCGGAAGAGGCTGAAAGCCTGTACAGGAAGCTGGAAGAGGTGGTCATACCCCTCTATTATGCTCAAGAGCGCGACGGCTGGGCTCAGATCATGCGCTACGCCATCGCTTTCAACGGCTCGTTCTTCAACTCGCATCGCATGGTGCAGCAGTATCTCCTCAATGCGTATTTCGCCTAGTCTCGCGATAGGATCATGCTCGCCTGCCGCCATTACGCTTAAAAGCATGCTCGGCCTTTAGGTACTACACAAAGATCGCGAGGTTGGATATTTGATCCGATCTCTCCTAAGAGGTGCCGCGATGGGAGAGGAAGAGCAGCAGGAGCCCGTCGGGATCATCGGGTTTCAGAACGAGCTGGCGAATATCAGAGCAGCTCTTGCTGGGTTCGACTCGGGAGAGAAAGCAGACGTCGCGATCATCGCGGAGCCCTTTGCGGGGAGAACAAAACTCATCCATGCAATCGAGCAGATAGCCGACCGCGAGGTAGTAACAAACTCGTTCTCAGCGCTCATCACCGATCAGGATGAGATCACACTCCCCGAGGGCGCCGGTGGGATTGTGCTCTGTGATAACTGCCATTTCCTCTACCGTCGCACCATTGGCGGCTTCCGGTACCTCGACGCGTTCCTTGCCGCGGTCGCCGCATCAGAGCACCTGGTGATCACGACGTGGAACATTTACTCATGGCGCTATCTTGATGAAGTGCGCGCGATCAGCAAATACTTCACGAACGTGATCGCGCTCTCACCATTCTCGTCCACGGAACTCAAGGAGCTGATCCTGGTGGGCTACGCGGAGAACGAGCTCAAATTCGAGGATGACCGTACACCTGAGAAGAAGCGGATCATTACCCAGCATCCCCTCGCGTTCACGATGCGAGATAAAACCCTGACCATCCCCTTTTTCTCTATCGATTTCGCTCGCATCAAGGCCCTATTCTCGCGTAAAGCGGAGACGAAAAAGGCGGAAGACATCATCTTTGAGAAGATCAACCGGATCGCGAACGGGAATCCCGGGGTGGCGAAATTGTTATGGGAGCAGAGTCTGCAGTATCCCACGATCAAGCCGAGTTACGTCAAAGAGTGCCCTTTTAAAGTTGAGCTGGATTATCCGGAGAGCTTTCTCCTTTATCTGATTCTCTCAATGGAGGCGCTCACCGAGCCTGAACTGCGTGAGATCAGCGGTGAGCTGGAGGTGGAGACGATGCTGCATCGCTTGCTGTATCAGCGGCTGATCGTTGAGGACATGGGCTCTTACCAGCTCAATCCGGAAGCTTTGAGCTGCATCGTGAGCGCGCTGACGAGGACGGGGGTGATCTGGTAGGATGGCAGATACCAGTCTGGTGGATGTGCCGCTCAAGACCATTGATCAGAGTACGATCCTGACCGTGATTCTGATCATTCTGATTGCGTACTTCATCACCCGTGAAATCGGGATCCTTCTCACCTGGATCGCGGAACGTGCAGGTGTACGGCGAATAACCGTGAAGATGCTCCTACCGCTCCTGAAATTCAGCATCTATGGCGTTGCCACGTACTTCATCCTGGCCTCAATTCTGCAACTCACGTCAACCCAGCTGGTAGCGTTCTCCGGGGTGCTTGGTGCCGTCCTGGGCTTTGGACTCAAGGATCTCTTCGCCGACATCATTGGCGGGCTCGTCATCTCCGTTGAGAAACCGTACCAGATTGGGGACAAGGTGCATTTCGGGGGGTATTACGGCGAGGTGACGGACATCGGGATCCGTGCGACGCGCCTCGTAACGCCCGACGATAATCTCGTCTCCGTCCCCAATTATCTCATCTTCACCCAGGCCGTCGCGAGTGCCAGCTCGGGGACGCCGAAGATGATGGTGGTTATCGACCTCTTCATTGACCCCGATTCTGATGCCGCCACCAGCATGGCGATTCTGAAAGAGGCTGCGGTCACCTCGCGGTACGTGTATGTCTCCCGGAAACATCCGTACACGGTATTATTGAAGGATTTCCCCTACTACCGGCGGCTCCGTGCCCGGGCCTATGTCCTGGATCTCCGGTATGAGTTCGAGTTCGAGTCCGAGGTCACGCGGCGCGCATGGTGTGCATTTGAGAAGCGGGACATACAACCGCCGCGAGCACCGATCATGGGCGAGCAGCAGACGGGCAAGCCTGACGCTGGTTCCGGGACTGCATAACGCATCCAAACAAAACGAACAAAAGAGAGACGAGACCACCGATGATCAAAGAACTCATTACACTCGGCATGCTGCTCCTCATCACCGGCGTGCTCTGGTTTCTGCAGCTCCTGTATCCTTCGTTCTATCTCCAACGGGCGTTCATCAGCTTCCTTGTTATCACGCTCACGTATTTCATCTTCAAGGTGGCGATTGAACCCACGGTCGTGCGACAAATAACGGAAGCGAAGGCGCGCTATTCGTTCAAAAAAGCCATATCCATACTCTACCTGTTCATTCTGCTCGCCGTGCTCATTCGCATCTGGATCGAGCAGACAGAGACGCTCCTGGTCTCTTACGGGCTGCTCGCTGCGGGGATCGCCATCGCGCTTCAGGACTTCTTCAGAAACTTCGTGGGCGGTGTGATCATCTTCACCACGGGCATCTATCGGGTCGGCGACCGCATCGAGTTGCAGCAGAAATACGGGGACGTGGTCGATATCGGGATCCTCTACACCACGCTGCTGGAATTGAAGGAATGGGTCGCGGGCGATCAGGCCACCGGGCGCCTGACACTCATACCGAACGGTTTCGTACTCTCGAGCGTCATCAACAATTACACGAAGGATAACACCTTCATCTGGGACGAGCTTGAGCTCCCCCTGACCTACGACAGTGACTGGCGGGAAGCTCTGACCACAATTCGGCGCATCGTGGGTGAAGAGACGCATGCGATGGCTTCCCGGGCAGAGGACGAGATTTTAAAGCTCAAGGATAAATATTATCTGACGATCCGGGCGGTAGAGCCGGAGATCTATCTGACGCTGACGGATAACTGGATCACGTTCCATATCCGGTTCGTCACGGACGTGCGGCAGAGACGGCAGGTACGGAGCACAATCGGTCAGCTATTGCTCGATGAGCTCGAACGGTCCGATAAGATCAGGCTTGCCTCAGCCACGGTCGATATCGTGGGCTTTCCGGAGGTGCGTCTGAGGCAGCGCGGATGAAATAATTAACTGAAGGAACCGAACGAAAGAGGATAACGGGAAATGAAAGAAAGCTGGGACGAGTTCACGTTCGGAGACCGAACGTTTACCCCCGTTGTGCGAACGCTGGGCGAGCTGCAGGAGGTCCTTTATGATCAGGGGTTCTTAGTGACGGCGAGTATGGAGATGGTGCCGCTCTACTATATGTTCCGGGAGGTCGCGAAGAACGATGCGGATGCGCAGCAGATAGCAGCGCTCGGGCTGCGGTATGATATCACGATCATCCCTCCGATGAAGTTGGGCCTTGAATTTGTAAAGACTGCGGGCCATTACCATCCCTGCGTGCCTGGTTCGAAGTTGACCTATCCCGAGATCTACGAGGTACTCGAGGGTGAGGCGCATTACCTCCTGCAGAAGCGTGAAATGGCAGAGAGTGGCGGTGAAGCGATAACAGACGTCATGGTGATACAGGCGCGCCGTGGTGATAAGGTCATTATCCCGCCCAATTACGGACACGTGACCATCAATCCCTCGAAGACGACTCTGAAGATGGCGAACTGGGTGGCGCGGTCGTTCTCTTCGATCTACGAGCCGTATAAGGAACGCGGCGGCGCTGCGTACTTCGAGCTGACGTCCAGGAAGTTCGTAAGGAACGATCGTTACGAAGCCGTGCCGGCGATCAGGTTTCTACGGCCGGCCGCAACATGGCTCGAGGAGGTGGGGTTGAGTACCGTGATCCCGATGTACGAGCTGCTGCGTGAGCCCGCGAAGCTGGAGTTCCTGCTCAAGCCTGAGGTGTGGTTTCGGTGAGTGAGTAAGTGCATGAATGAGCATACCATGCAAGATCCGCGTTTCTGCGTTACACTCCCACCTGAAGAGGATCCGGATCCGGCACGTACCCGGCACGTCATACTCAAACGACCGCACGCCTCATGGTCACAGTCCGTCTTCTCGGTCAACCTTGGTGACAAGATCGTCCCCAATCGCGATTATCCCTATGAAGGGCTGTCTGTCCTGCTTGACGGCGAGAATTATCATTTCCTGGACGGGCTCGCGATGGGCGTGAAGCTGGGAGGCGATTATCTGAAGCTCACGGCCACCGAAGTGACTGTGTCGCCCTGGCGGGCCTCATTCACCTACAGAACCGAAGCTGGGCACCAGTATCTTCGCGCACACTACTACCTGCCGAGCCCAGGCTCGGCGCAGGACGGTATAATTGCGTGCGTATCGGTGGAAAGCAACGCGTCGAAGGTAGTGATCGAGCCGCTGGTGGACATACGGCACATGTACGAGCCTTCGCGTCCTGAAGAGCATGTCTGCAGAGCGTTACCAAACGGCCTGCTGATCGAGCGAGCCGCGAAGTATATGGCCATCACCACGCCAAACGCCTGCACCGTACAGACGGGGCACCGTTCGATCGAATGGTGGTACAAGCTCGGCTCGGGGTTCCGCGAGCCGACCGAAAGGGGCGTGGCGTTCAGGGGAGAGCGAAGAGTACTCCTCTCTCCCGGTGAACTGGAGTTATTTCTGGACGATACTGGTACCGCGTTACTTGTTATCTCCTGCTGCGGCTCGGAGTCTGGACTGAGGCAACGGTATAACGCGGCATTGGCGTGGCAGGCCGACGAAGCCGCAGAGCAGCAGCGAGCAGAGCAGATCGTACGCGCGCTCGATCATGCGGGCGCCTACCCTGCCGTTAGGTTCAGAGCGCTCGCGCTCGCTAACTTCGGGATGTACGTGAATGACGCTTTCTTCTACGAGGCCGGTGATTTCTGGTTCCGGACTCCCTGGTTCCGAGACATCTTCGAGGGGATCTTTAACAACATCGAGTTCCTCACGCGCATCGGGCAGGCCGGAGCAATCAAGACCATGATACTCCGGGCGTTCGCGTGCCAGGACGAATTCGGTCGAATTCCCAACCGGTTTCCGGCACGGCAAGGTGAGAAGGTCGACTTTAACAGCGCGGACGCCACCTTGCTCGCCTTCATCGCCGCGGGAGCACTCTTATCACGGAGCTGGGACGCCGAATTTGCCTCTGCGGTGCTGCACCGAGCCGAGTTCACCATCTCACGGTTCTTAACGAATGATCAGGCCCGATTAAACGGTCCGCCCGTGCTCCATCCAAACGGGCTCCTTTCGGTCGTGCCCTGGCATTCGTGGACCGATTCGAGTCGTATGACGGAGTTCAAGGGGCGGAAACAGGCCGTCTCGGTTCGTATACCTGATTCGTGGCTTGCCGATCTGGAAGACGAAACGGCGGTGAACAAACCGCTCTATTATCTGCCGGAGATCAACGCCCAGTGGATCACGATGCTGCGTTACTGCGTGACGATCGCCCATAAGACCGGAACTGATCCCGGGGCATGGTTACTGCACCGGGAACAAGCGAAGGCTGCCTATAAAACGGTATTCTGGGACCCGGCCACGCATTTCCTGCACAACGTGGTCACGATACAAGCTAAGAAGGACAAAACGCCGGGCTCACCTGCGGTCGTTGCCATGGCATTGCTGCTGGACGAGGCGATCTTCTCACCGCACGAGGTGGTTCAGTTCATCGCGGTGGCGAAGGCGCACCTGCTCGTCGAGCGGCAGGGCCGTCCGTTTGGTATCCTGGTAAAGCATTCGCCGAAACGGACCTACTACGGCGATGAGGAATACCACGAGGCGGTGATCTGGCCGCGTGATACGCCATACCTCATACGGCTGCTGCAATGGTGCGGCGAGTCGGAGCGTGAAACGGTATCGGGGCTGCTGCAGAGCAACCTGGCGCATCAAATGGACGAGGGGTTTGTCTTTTACACTAGCGAACTCTTCAGTCCCGATGAGGGCGCGATGACGCCGGTGAAGAACCCGATCCAGTTCTGGTCGCAGTGGGTTGACCCGTTTCTGGAGCGATGAATCACCGCATCCTGGGGAAAGTACGTGCGGTACGGTACGGTGCAGCACGGCACGGTACGGTACGGTGATTGGTCAGAATCCGGCGCGCCCGTGCGAAGATTATATGTGCTGAGGCATCAGTATTAAGTGGAGTTTTTCTAACTATGCCACAATGTAACACGGAAGCGCTTCATCGCTATCTGGTCAGTGAGATCTTTCCCCAGATCGCGCCGCCGCCCTATGGGCATATAGAAATCCAGCGGCTCATAAAAGAGAAGCCCGTCTACCTCTTCCACGAACGGAAGCGCGGGATTCGAGTCATCGGAAAGTTCTTCGAATCCGATCATGTCCCCCGTCAGGAGGCGTGGCGGTACGCGAAACAGAGCTATGCGAACTTGAAGCACGTGCGTGAGGACTTCGGCATGGATAATGGTCGGTATCGAGTCGTCGCGCCACTGGGCCTGAAGCGGGAGCTCGCAGCGCTGCTCGTAACGGAGCTGGCACCGGGTAAGCTCCTCGACCATTATATTGCCCGGGCCTGCTATGATGGACAGTCCGACCGGCTCTTCGAGAAGCTGAGCTGCCTGGCCGGGTTCTTCACGACGCTCCACCGGACGAGTGAGACGCAGAGACACGTATCGCCGGCGCTCGCCCAGCAGTATCTTGACAAGGTGCTGAAGTCATTACAGCACGGTCCGCTCAGGCCGTCCGATAGAGATACGATCAAGAAGCACGCAGCGCGGTGGTGGACGGCGAGCGAGATTTTCACCGATCACGAGGTGACCGTGCACGGTGACGCAACGCCCACAAACTTCTTCTTCCACCATCAGGAGGTCGTTGGCATCGACCTGGAGAAGCTGAAACCTGCCGATCGCTGCTGGGATCTGGGGTTCTTCGCGGCCGAATTGAAGCATCACTTTATGTGGCGTCTCGGCGACCGCTGGGCGGCTGAGCCGTTCATCGGCCATTTCCTCTGGGTCTACGCCGTTACCCTTGGTGACCCGCAATTTTTCTACACGATTACGCGAAAGCTACCACTTTATATGTCCCTGGGCCTATTGAGAATAGCGAGAAATACCTGGCTGGACGAGCCGTACCGCTCCTCGCTCTTACAGGAGGCAAGACGATGCCTAAAATACGGGCTGTGATCTTCGATTGTTACGGAACCCTGGTGGATATAAAAACAAACGAGGATAAGGATGAGGTTTTTAACTATGTTTCCCTCTACCTCCAGTATTACGGCGGAACGATTGATGCGGAGAAATTGAAGTATACCTATGAGCTAGAGAAGGACCAGCTCCTGAGGGACAGTGACGAGCGCTATCCAGAAGTGGATCTAGAGCAGGTGTTTGAGCGTATACTGCTCAAGGAGGGTATGTACTGTCCCTTCCTTGCGGAGTCCTGCTGCAAGCTCCAGCGGCTCATCAGCCGCGAGCGTTTCCAGCTTTTTCCCGATACGCTGCCGGTGTTACGGGAAATGAGACGCGCGGGCTATCCCATGGCGCTCGTCTCCGATGCGCAGCGTGTCTTCTGCTGGGAAGAAGGGCGGATCCTGGGGATCAGCCAGTTCTTTGACCACATGATCGTCTCGACCGATTTCGGTTTTAAGAAGCCGGACCTCCGGCTCTTCAACGTGGTCTGCGACCTCCTGAACATCCCGCCTGCAGAGGCCGTGTATGTCGGTGACAACTACGAGCGAGACATCAAAGGCCCGAAGGATGTTGGTATGCCGGTAATAATCGTCGACCGTAATGCGGGAAAGGAGCACAAGGGCATCGAGCCGGACGCGTATGTCAATGATCTCTGGGAAGCCTGGAACTGGATAAGGAACTCAGGATAAATAAGTATGAACGCTGCTCTTGTTGTTCTCCGCTAGCTAATCGCGGACATATTACTGCAGCCCCCGTGCTCGGTATTCTGGGTCATCTAACGCACGAGCAGCACCGAACAGGGCGCATAACGAACGACGTTCTCCGCAACGCTCCCCATGAGCAGGCGATCGAGTCCCGTCCGCCCTTTACTCCCGATGACGATCAGATCATCCTCGCGCGCTGCCTTGATGATCTCGTCAGCCGGGTGCCCGTCAACGATCCGCTTGAATACCTTCACACCCAGCTGCTCACCGAGCTCTTCGAGTTCATCGAGATATGACCGCCCCTGCTTTTCTATAAGATCGTGCAGCTGCTCATAGGGCAGCCTGTCAGGGAATCCATAGAGTGCGGGCAATCCGGGGATAGCGATGACATGCATCGCAATGATGTCGACCCCCGTGGCGTGCGCGAGTGCGACCGCCTTATGAGCCGCTCTGTTCGCCACCGCCGAGCCATCCGTGGGCACGAGAATCCGCTCAAATTCCTTGGCCATTTCTATCTCCTCCGTTCACGCTTTCGACCCTGTCTTTTACTCTCCCGCTCTGCGTATTTAAATACTCGACACGGCTGCTGCGCTGCATGCTGGGGATGCTCCGTTACGTTACACCCGAACCGTCTTATAGACGCTTATGGTGCTGTCCGCGATACGGTCCCAGTCATACTTCTCGGCGACCAATCGCGAGCCGGCCTTGGCCATTCGCTTCGCCTCACGAGGATTGGCAAAGAGATACCTGATACACCACGCGATCGATTCGGGCGAGAGGTACGCCTTGATACCCGTCTCATAATTGGCGATCAGATGTACCGCTTCCGTGCCGACGATCGGCTTCGCGGCGTCCCACGCCTCCAGAATAACGATACAAAACGGTTCATTACGGCTCGGGACACAGACGATGTCGCAGGCGTTCAGCCACGCGGTCGCGACCTCGTCGGGCGCGTAACCGAGGAGTCGACAGGCATCACTCACACCCAGGTGTGCCGCGCGCCGCTCGCACGTGCGTCGCAGCTCACCCTCGCCAATGAAGACGAACTTAACGTCCCACCGCGTTGCCAGGACGCGGGGTATCGCCTCGAGCAGCAGATCCGGGCCTTTCTGATGACTCATACGCCCGATAAAGAGCACCACGGGCGCCAGCGGGTGGATACCATACTGCTGCTTGATCGCGCCGGGATCGAGTGCCCGTCGTATCTTCCCCGGCCGTATCCCGTTGGGGATCAAACTAATCTTGTAGTCGGGGATCTGGTAAAGGAACTGGATCTCGCTCTTCAGGTTCGGCGAGGTGACGATCACCGCGGCCGACTCATACCCGCCGAGCCATTCACGATGAGCGATCTCGCGGAATTCCCACCAGCCTCCGAATACATTACCGTTCCGGCCCCACTCGGTGCTGTGAAAGGTGAGCACGTAGGGCACGCCGTGTTTCCCCTTCAACTCGTTCAAAGCGAGCACGGGATGCCAATCGTGGCCGTGAAGAACATCAAAACGCCCGAAAAGGTGCTGCACCGCGTCGAACCGGGACACCATTGCCGCACACATACGATCCATCTGTGCGACAACGCCCCCGGATTGATCATGCGGGCAGCGCTGGTAATGCACACCGTTGATCTCGTCGTACTCGCACCGCCCTCCGATTCGGGTGAAGACGTGCACTTCGTGCCCCCGGGCTGCCAGTGATTCCGCAAGCTCGGAGACATGCGGTGCTATACCTCCAACCCGCACCGAATGGAGGCTCTCCCAGGAGAACATCCCGATACGCAGCGATTCCATGTCTACTAGAGTGACTCAGAGCACCCGCCGCACCTTTGGGAGCGAACTAGGTAAATGGTAAAAAATACGTGCCTAAGTTATAAATACTTGAAACGGGAGTTTTAAAAAGGATAGTACATGACCACCACAACGCGCCACGGGACTGATGGTTTACTGGTAGTGGAAGTATCTAATGAGGTCTGTAACAAAGTAGGCGGGATTTACGGGGTGCTCGCATCGAAAGCGGACGTGATGCAGGAACAATTCCCGAACTATCTCACTATTGGCCTGTACAATCATGCGACCTCGCCGCCCGATCTCGAGGAGCTGCAACCGCCCGTCGAGCTGGAAGAGATCTTTAACCGCTTTGCAACCGAAGGAATCCATGCTTACTATGGGCGGTGGAAGGGTGGACGGAGCGTGCCCTGTATCCTCCTGGACGCGCACGAGTATATGAGCCGAACGGCCACGGATGAGAGCTACAACCGGCAGATCCTGGGCATCGAGTCAAACGACCACAATCGGAATGACACCATGACGCACCTGATAAAGCGGCGTAATTGGGAGCTCTTCCAGATAGATAGTTATACGAGCGATTATTTTTATGACGAGGCGATAACGTGGTCAGAAATGGCAGGGCGGCTGATTGAGCTGCTCATGGGCACCTCACTGTATCGAGATAAGCAGGTGGTGGTCATCGCGCACGAATGGCTCTCTGCTAGTGTCATCCTCAGGAAGAAGGTGTTTAATCTGCCCTATCGTACCATATTCGTCACGCATGCGACCACGCACGGCCGGGTAGATAGTGCCCGAGGCGAGAGTGTGGCCCTGAAGATACGCGCGGAGTCCAGAGAGCGCGCACAGGAGACGACCGTGAGCGCGTACGAACAAGGCGTGCAGGCGACGCATTTCACGGAAGTTGCCGCCGCGGAGATCTGTGACCTCTTCGCCACGGTCTCGCACTCAGTGGCAGACGAAGCGGCGTTCTATCTTGGTAAAGCGCCGGAGATCGTTCTGACCAACGGTATTCGACTGTCCGACGGGCGGGACTTCAATGATATTCGGCAGGTTCATGCGGTGCATAAGAAGACCATCCATGAATTCATGCGGGTGATGCTCTCGCCACACTACACGATCGGGAAACAGGAGAGCTTGATCGTGATGACCTCGGGTCGGTACGAGTTCGTGAACAAGGGCTTTGACCTCTTCATCAGCGCTATGGCGAAGTTGAATGAGGCGCTTCGCGATCGTGTGGACACGAGGCAGGTCTATGCTTTTATGCTCGTGCCCACGCGGACGAAAGGGCTCAACGAAGCGGTGCTGCGTACGAAGACGCAGTATCCCCGGATCAGGAGCATGCTCGATCCGGTTTCCGACTATCTGACCGAGTTGCTGACGCAGGCGGTTTCACAGAACGAGCGGAGAATCCTGAATACGAGTTTGACCGAGCTGATCAGTCAGAATGTAACGATGGCCGAGATCATGAACGATGCTTTTGAGATCGCTGAGATCCGGACAAGGAGCGAGTATCCGCCCCTGGCAACGCATGACTACGCATACGACAAGGATCCCATTCTGGATCTCTGCTGGCAGCTGGGCTTGCGGAACCGGGAGGAGGATCGGGTGAAGATGATAATTGTCCCGTCGTATCTCAGCGCGAACCAGTTGCCATTGTACCTGAACTATTTCGACTTCGTGAACGGCTGCGACATTGGTATCTTCCCCAGCCGCTACGAGCCCTTTGGCTTGACCCCGATCGAAGCGGCCGCGCAGGGCTGCGTTGCAGTAACGAGCGAGCTCTCTGGTCTGGGCGAGGAGCTAAAATCCATGGGTCGCGGTGATGAGAAGGATGGTATCTACGTGCTCCCCCTGCTGAATAGAAGCGATGATGAGATTACCGAGCAGTTGAAGGACTACCTCTTGATGGCGCGGGATCTGGAGTATGAGGAGCTTGTGGCGTTGAAACGGCGAGCATATCAGTTGGCCGAGAGCTTCTCCTGGTCCAATAAGATCGAGAATTATGTTGACGCGGTCGAGAATGTGGCGTATAAACAGACCAGGCTCGGCCAGCTCGAAGGGCTCATACCCCATGACAGCCTTTAACGGGAGTATGAACATCGCGGAGCTGCGCTGCTTTATTCCGGTCGGCGGCCAGGCCAAGCGGCTACGGCCGCTGACAAATGACATCTCGAAGCCCTGCGTCAGGTTCCTGAATCGCCCGTTGCTGGAGTTCCCCATGGCATCGCTCGCGGAGCAGGGCGTGCGGAACTTCATCTTCGGCGAAGGCGGGTACACGAACTACACGAACCTCTTCGATCAGTACGGCGAGGGCATCGGGTTCTCTGCCAAGTATCAGATCCAACCGCGGGTGCACATCAAACACCAGCCCAATCTGGATGACCTGGGCAGCGCGGATTCCTACCGGCTCAATGTCGAGTACTACGACGTCCATGCCCCGGTGCTCGTTATTCAGGGCGATAACCTCTTTGAACTTGAGCTCCGCGATTTCATCCGTACGCACGAAGAGCATGGCGCGATGATGACCATTGCGCTCACGCGAGTCGAGCAGGTGGAGCAATACGGGATCGCGGATCTGGGGCCGGATATGCGTATCAAGCGGTTCATTGAGAAGCCCGCGGCAGCAGAAGCGCCGAGCAAGCTCGCCAACGCGGGCATCTATCTCCTCTCGCCTGAAGTTCGGGAGATCGTGGCCGGTGAGGAGATCAGACGTCTCCGAGAAGCTCGAGGCCGGCTCGATTTCGGGTTCGATTTCATCCCGTACCTCGTGGATAACGGCTATCCGGTCTACGGGTACGAGCTGGCCGTCTGGTACGATGTGGGTAGTCCGGAGCGCTATCTGAAGGCGATGCACGACGTGCTCCATGGCGCGCTCAATATCCGCGTTCTGGAGCCGAAGATCGCGCCCGATCGAAACGTCTGGGTGCAGGGTTACAGCGAGGATTCGATCAAGCGTCGTGAAGCGATCGTACGGCAATACCAGGAGCGGAAGTTATCGATCGAAGGCGCAGCTCTTATCGGGCGGCACACGCGAATCGGCGATTTCTGCACCATTGCGGATGCGAACATCGACAATTTCTGTATACTGGGCGAATCCGTGCGAGTGGAACGGTCCGCGATCATGGACGCAGCTCGCATAGGGAATAACGTGCGTATTACTGAGAGCATTATAGGTCGGAAAGTGGTGGTGGATTCGACGCCGGAACAGCCCACGACCATCGAGTCGGACTCGGTGATCGGCAGTGCGGTCACCATCGGCGCTGGCTGCTCGCTCATCCAAACCAGAGTCAACCCGGGATTGACGATCCCCACGGGTTTGCGGTACTCCGGCGCCTTTCTCGTCACGGCCGAGGATGTCGTTGCGCTCGCGCAGCGCTGAGCCACCGTGTAGACCTGAGTTAGTACTGCAAGATCGCGTCCGCGAGTTTGAAGGGGTCAGAGGCGATAACGGCGGCTGCGTAGAGCTCCATAGCACCAATATCCGTATGGCGGTCCGTCAGCGAGCCGCGATCTACGAGCCGGACGATGTGCCGGCCGTCCATCATGAAGATCGCGAGGTTGAACGACTGCACCCCGAGCTCGAAATAGCGCTGGAGCACGGTATAAAGTGTCTCTGCCAGCTCATCACTCCGTGCCGCGCTGCTCACGATGACGAGCTCTTTCTCCTTTACCGGAGTCAGGTAGCAGAGAATCGTTTCGCGCCCCTCCTGTCGGGCCAGTCCTAATTGCTCGTGCACCCGGATCAGATCCGCGAGATAATCGCCGTTGAACGCGCGGTTATAGGTCGTGATCGCCTCTTCGAGCGCGGCTAATCGCCCGTAACGCTCGCTCGTCGCTGTGAGCTGCATATGACCGTGAATGATGGAGGCGCCGCTTCTCCAGAGGCAGTTCCAGAGGAAGAACTTGTGGAGCGCGGAACTGCCATGATCGCGGACGACCGTTTCGAACCACCGCTCTGCGGTGCTCAGATAATCCGCGAGCCATTCCTTCTGGATGATCAGTGGATTGTGCTCCTTGAAGATGACCAGGCTGTGAAGCGCGTCGTATTTCGCGATATTGCTCGCGGTGACGCAATAGTTGCCCGTGATCCTGCCGAACGCATCTGCAGGCGTGCTCGTCTCGGGCTGGCAGAAGAGGCAATGTTCTTTCTCTTCCAGTTCAGCCAGGTGTACCGGTGATCGTGCCTCAATCGGGCGGTCGGTCCGTAGCTGATTGAACAAGCTGTGCTCACCCGTGAACCGATTCTTGATAGAGACGATTCGTTGTGTCTCGACTCGCTCGACCGCGCCAAACCGCGTGTTCACCCACGGCATCATGTCCGCAGGAATCTTCACGGTGCCCGTTGCGAGCTCGATGCGATAAAAACGGTTGAACAACGCCTGAGCATCGTGTGGAAGCGCCGCAACGAGTTCCTCGAGGTCTGTTATCTGGCTCATGGGTCTTCACATCGGAACGAAGGTTATTTATCCATGGTGCCCTGATTATTTAAAAAATATCTTGCAAGTATCATCCGGTGTTCGTGCTATGGAGAAGAAGAAGAGCATCTGTCTCGGCTTTGAGGTGCATCAACCGTTCCGACTGCGGAACGACTATTTCTGGAGCAAGCGTATGTATAAACGCGGGCTGCGTGCAGAAGACCTCTTCTCTTACTACTTCGATGACAGGGCGAACCGTGAGATCTTTGCGAAGGTGGCGCGGAAGTGCTATCAACCCACGAATGAGCTGCTGCTGCGGCTGCTCGATGAGCACGCGGAGTTCAAAGTGGCGTTTAGCGTCACGGGCGTCTTCATCGAGCAGTGTGAAGCATACGGGTACGAAGAGCTCGTGGAGGACTTCAGAGCGCTGGCGGCGACCGGCCGCGCGGAGTTTCTGGATCAGACGTACTTTCATTCGCTCGTGGGGCTCTATGATGAGGAGGGCGAATTCATCGAGCAGATACGGCTGCACCGTGAGTTGATGCGCGATCGAATCGGCGTCATGCCCACCTTCTTCGAGAATACCGAGTTGCTCTACAATAACCGAATCGCGAAGCTCGTGGAGGACCTCGGGTACGCGGGTATCATGGCCGAGGGTGTTGCGCGTGTCCTCGATGGGCGTTCACCGAACTACGTGTATGCACCCGTTGGCTGTAAGAAGCTCAAAGTGCTCCTGCGGCACTATCAGTTGACGGACGATATCGGGTTCCGGTTCTCTTCGAAGGGCTGGGAGGAGCATCCGCTGACGGCCTCGAAGTACGCCGCCTGGCTCAAAGCGACACCGGGGCAGTGTATCACACTCTTCATGGATTACGAGACCTTCGGCGAGCATCATTGGGAGGACACCGGTATCTTCTCCTTCCTCAAGGACTTTCCGCGGCAGGTTTTAGCCTGCGGGCTGGATTTCGCCACTCCGTCCGAGATCGTTACACAGTACCCGGCGGCTGACGTCATCGACGTGCGCAACCTGGAGACGACTTCGTGGGCTGACCTGGAGCGGGACACCTCGTGCTTCATCGGGAACACGATGCAGTGGGCCTGTTTTGATTATCTGCGCTGGCTTGAGCCGTTGGTGAAGGAGTCACGAGATGCGGCCCTGGTGAAGCTGTGGCGGTATCTGGGGATCAGCGACCACCTCTATTACATGTTTACCCACGGGGGCGCATCAGGCGACGTGCACAACTATTTCTCGTATTTTGAGCGGCCCTACGACGCCTTCATTACGCTCTTCTCGGTCATTCACGATTTCGATGCTCGCTTACACGCGACGATCCACAGGGGCGAATATCCGCTCCTGTTGCCGGACGGCAGGGCGATCTGGAGTCTGAAAGGGCTCAGTGATTACCTCAGCGAACTAAGCCGCGAGGATGCGGAATCACTTCTTGAGGTCTATCTGAAGCCGGGCGAGCTTGAGCGCTGGGTTCGGACGAGCGTGGGTGACGAGGAGCTTGCGAACGAGCTTCGGGACGTGCGGTTGAGCATGGATCAGCAGGATTATGATCGGTTGGTGCTTCAAGAGCGGTTGCGGGCATGCTTGTGCACGGTGCTCCCGCGGGAATAGTAGTGCCTTGCCGCGCTCTTTGCCGCTCCACGTCGGGGGTTTCTGCATGAACCGGTAGTCCGGGATTTATATAGTCGCGATAAGAAGAGCAGATATAATGGGGGTGAGTGGTATGGTCATGAATGAAGAGATAGGACGGATCGCCGGTGAAATCTGGCAGTTGCTGACAGAGCGGGGCGAAATGAGCCTTTCGAGCGTGGTGATGGCACTGAATACATCTCAAAGCACAGCCTACATGGCCCTCGGCTGGCTCGCGCGCGAGGACAAGCTGGAATTCGTGAAGAAGCGGCGCGGAGTACTCGTACGCCTGAAATAGCAGCTCGGGCAAGCTGCAGAAGGGCCACAGAGCGCCTTCTTCGCGCGCTGGGAATGCGCATCGACCATGACCACGAGCGATCTAAAGGGTGGTACCGATGAGAATAGGGTTCTTTGTCTGGGAGTATCCGCCACACATTGTGGGTGGATTGGGGACGTACGCGGTAAATATTACACAGGCGATGGTGCGGTTGGGGCACGATGTCTCGGTCTTCACGCTGAATGACGGAACGCTGAAGACCCGTGAGACAATGCACGGCATCGATGTCAACCGGCCGATGATCGTGGATGGCGCGGGCATACTGCCCGTGTGCATGACAGAGGATCTGCGTCGTTGGGGCACGGGGATCAAATTCTTTAACGATGTGCTCATCACGAACATCCTCAGTGCGACGAAGTTCGTAAACCAGCTGATCAGGAAGGAAGGCTATGCGTTTGACCTCATCTGCGCGCATGACTGGTTGAGCGCGATGGCGGGGATCATGGCGAAGCATGAGACGGGGCTCCCGTTCGTCTTCCATATCCATTCCACCGAATGGGGTCGCGCGCTCGGCGGTGGTTCTGACACCGTGATGCACATCGAGAAGACCGCAGCGGAAGTCGCAGATCTGGTGATCACGGTCAGCTACCCGATGCAGGAGGATTTGATGCTCCATGGCATCAATTCGACGAAAGTCAAGGTCTGCTGGAACGGCATACGCACAGACCGGTACGACCCCGCAGCGGTTCCCGCAGAGGCCGTTGCTGCATTGCGCGCCAGCTACGGCATTGGCCCGGACGACCGGATGATCCTCTTCGTCGGGCGGCTGACGGCCGTGAAAGGTGTGCTGAATCTGATCAAGGCGATGCCGACCATAATCAGTAAGCATCCGGAGGCACACCTGGTGGTGCTGGGCAAGGGCGAGTTTGAGCGGACGATCACAGACCTGATCGGTGTTCTGCATCTGGAGAAGCACGTGGCGACCCGGTTCGAGTTTGTGAGTGAGGACGAGCGGATCAGGCATTATGCAGCCTGCGACCTCTTCGTCGCACCCTCGATCTACGAGCCTTTCGGAATCGTTGCTCTGGAGGCGATGGCGATGGAGAAGCCCGTCGTCGTCGGTGCGAAGGGCATCATTGGCTTCCGTGATTTTGTTGTCCCTGCGGGGCATGATCAGACCGGTGTGCATGTTGATGGCAATACCTCCGCTGATATCGCCTGGGGGATCGCGTCGCTGCTCGAGAATGAGGCCGCGGCGAAGGAGATGGGGATACGTGGGCGACGCCGTGTCCAGAAATATTTCACCTGGGATCACATCGCTGCCTCCACCATGGATCGCTATAAAGCAGTGATCCAGGAGGTACGAACGAAGCACTGAAAATACTTCAACGATGTGCTCGTTTCGAATGTGCTCAGCGCCGCGAAATTCGTGAACGACGACATCAAGAAGGATGAAAATCGATTTGAACTCATCTGCGCCCATAACTGGCAGAGTGCGCTCGCGGGAGCGACGATGATCCATCATAGCGAAGAGGCGGCCGCGAAGGTCGCAGATCGGATAATCACGGTCAGCTATCCGCTCCACGACTACCTCATCATGCACGGATGTGCTGCTGAGAAGCTGCGTGTCTGCTGGAACACGGTGGATTGTGACTACTACGATCCCGATACGGTGGATCCCAAGCGGCTGCATGAGTTCAGAGCGCGGTATGGGATCGCCCCGGGCGGTTTAAGCTGCTGTTGCTTACAGCCGCATCGGTCCAGACCAAGGACGTGCTCGACCTGTTTCTATATCATACCCGCGGGCGACGATCAGACGGGTATACTCGCGGACAGTAGCGATCCCGCGGATCTAGCCATGCACCTCCGCTCATTGCTCGATCACCCTGAGCAGGCGGAAAAACTGGGACGACGAGGCCGCATGCGCGTGAAAGCCTATCAAGCCTGGGATGAGATTGCCGCACGCACGTCTTGGATCTACGAGGAAGCACTTGCAGTTGCCAACTCGTGCCCACATATGTAAGGATTTCAGATCACCCATCGTGCCCTCGCTGCGAGAGTAAGCTAAGCGTGCGCAGCTGCTGATACGTCAGCATGGTACGCGCTGCCGATCCCAAACGGGAAAAGCAGGTCGTGGACTGGCGCTCGATCAGGGCGTGTCACGGGCTGTTCCCACACCTGCTATGGTATCCACGAATTTAGGAGCGTGGGAAGAATTAGGTGGGTAGGAAGAGCTTATTCAATACAGTAGTTCCGAACAGCCCCACTTCCGGCTTCATCCCAAAAAGAAGGATGAAGAGATGTCCCAACTCGGTGTCCCATCCTAATGATGGACTTGCAAGCTTTTCCCTGAGAAACATGCAGTGG